>JAEWWD010000170.1 GCA_023396535.1 Bacillota bacterium | reverse complement strand
CGACTCATTGTATTCGAGCCGCGCCGCGACCTTGCCCTGGTACCGCCATTGCGCCCAGGTGAGCATTTCCTGATAGTGCGTTTCGCCCTGTCCCACCACCACAAGCTGAAGAGGAAGGTGCAGAAGCTCGTCTAGCACCCGCTCAATAAGGTCCAGCCCCTTTTGTTCGGTCAGGCGGGAAACGAGGGCGACGACGGCGGTTTCCTCCTGTTCGGGCAGGCCGCATTCATGCTGCAGCGCGGCCTTGCATAAAGCCTTGTTGCGCAGATTTTCCGCACTGTATGGGGCGGGGATCAAGGGATCGATCGCCGGGTTCCATTGCGTGTTGTCAATGCCGTTGAGTATGCCGGCTAGCGTATCCGCGCGCATGCGCAGCAGGCCGTCCAGCCGTTCGCCGTAATACGGGGATTGTATTTCCTTGGCGTAGGTCGGGCTTACGGTGCTGATGCGGTCCGCGAATACCAGCCCACCCTTCATGAAGCTGATGCCGCCGTAGAACTCCAGGTATTCCGGCGTAAAATACCGTACGCCCAGCCCGAACAGCTCGTCGATCTGCTGCCATGAAAATACGCCCTGGAATTTGAGATTGTGTATGGTGAACAGCGTGCGGATGGAGCTGTATTGCGGCAGGTGCATATACTGAAGCTTCAACAGCGTGGGGATCATGCCCGTTTGCCAGTCGTTGCAGTGCAGAACGTCGGGGTAAAAGCACATGTGCGGGAGGCTTTCGAGCACCGCACGGCAGAAAAAGCCGAAGCGTTCGCCTTCCTCCGGGCCGCTGCCGTATACGGAATCCCGCGCGAAGTAGAATTCATTGTCCACGAAATAATACAGTACGCCGTCGTACCGTATGCTTTTCAGGCCGCAATATTGCCTGCGCCAGCCCATCGTGACGGAGAAATCCGCGATGTGCTCCATCTGCGCCTTCCATTTTGGGTCGATATCCCGGTAGTTGGGCAGTATGACCCGTGCATCCACGCCCGTGCGGGCAAGCGCCGCGGGCAGCGTACCGGCCACATCCGCCAGGCCGCCGGTCTTTACGAAGGGCAATGCCTCCGAAGCCGCAAACAACAGTTTCATGCATTCCTCCTGGGATAGTTATATGATGACGCCCTTGCGCAGCAGCACGGGATAGCTTTCATACCCGCTGAGCGTCCGTCCGCGTTTGACGATGACGGACTTGTCCAGCACGACGTTGGAAAGCTCGCTGTTTTCCTGTATCTGCGCGCCCTGCATGGCGATGCAGTTTTTTAGCTTCGCGCCCTCCGCCACGTATACGCCGCGGAAGAGCACGCAGTTTTCTATTTCGCCCTCTATCACGCAGCCGTCCGCCACGATGGAATTTGCCGCATGCGCGCGCGGGCCGTAGCGGGCGGGCACTTCGTCCTTTACCTTTGTATAAACCGGGTGATCCTCGCTGAACAGGTCCTGCCGAACCTTCTGATCCAGCAGATCCATGTTTGCCGCGAAGAAGGAATTCGGCGAATTCAGCCGCGCCACATAGCCGTTGTAGCGGTACCCGTATATTTTGAGCTTATTGACGTTGCGCATGAGTACATCCTGTATGAAATCGTACTGCCCGTGCGCGCTGGCTTCCTCCACCAGGTATTCGAGCAGCGTTTTTTCCATTAAAACCAGGTCGCAGCTTTTATGGGGACTGCTCGGGCGATAAGGGTCTATTTCCATATCCGAAACGCGGCCGTTCGGGTCCAGCATGAGCCGCAGGTCTTCATATTGATCCGCCGGGTCGAACGCCGTTTCCTCGTTATAGAGTATAGTGATGTCCGCGCCGGTCTTGATGTGCTGGTCCATCATATCGTGGAATGTCGTGTTGAATATCGTATAGCTGCCGGACAGGAACGCGTAGCGCTGCGAGCTCCTGCGGATATAGCCCGCAACGCTTTTGAGCGCTTCCACGGTGCCGCGGTATATGCCGACATTGTCCCGCGTTACAAAAGGCGGCAGCATGAACAGGCCGTCGCGCTTTCTGTGCAGGTCCCATTCCTTTCCGGACCCCAGGTGGTCCATGAGCGAGTGGTAATTCTTTTGCGCGATGATGCCGATATTGGTAAATCCCGAGTTTACCATGCTGCTCAGTATGAAATCGATACAGCGGTACCTGCCGCCGAAGGGCACGGCCGCGACGGAGCGCGAATAGGTCAGATCCTTCAGCCGGAGGCTGTTGTCTCCCGTGTAGATAATGCCGAAAGCGTTGGAGATCATTGCACTTCACCGCCTTTCTTGTAAAGGTAGCCCAGCGTTTCCCTTGTCGCCACCACGCCGCGCGGCAGCGACGCGTAATCGGGGATGGACATGTCGTAGCCCACCAGCGTGATATCGCCGGTGAGGGAATTATCCACCGTAACGCCCTCGCGCAATATGTCGCCCACCACGCAGTTGCGGCCAATGACGGCGCGCTCGTCTATGATGGCTTTGTGCACTTTTGCGCCGGAAAGTATACGCGCGCCCGGCATGACGATGCTGTCGTATACCTCGGCGCCTATATCCACACGCGCGCCGGCGAACAGCACGCTGTGCTGCACGCGGCCGAACACCTCGCATCCTTCCGTCACCAGGCTACGCTCTACCCGCGCCTCCCTGGATACGTAATGCGGCGGCATGACGGGGTTGCGGCTGTAGATGCGCCAGGCCGGGTCGTACAGATCCAGAAGCGGCGGCTCTTCCAACAGATCCATATTGGCAGTCCACAGGCTGCCGATCGTCCCGACGTCCTTCCAATAGCCCCTGAAGGCATAGGCGAACATGCGCTCGCCCTCACGGAGCATGGCGGGTATGACATCGTGGCCGAAGTCGTTCTGGGAGGAAGGGTCCTCCTCATCCGCCTGCATATATTTTTTGAGCAAAGGCCAGTCGAAAATGTATACGCCCATGCTCGCAAGGTCGCTTTTAGGTACTTTGGGTTTTTCCTCGAAGGAGACTATACGCCCGCCTTCGTCGGCGTTCATAATGCCGAAGCGGTGCGCCTCATTCATGGGCACCTGCAGCACGGCGATGGTACAGCCCGCCTTCTGCTGCATATGGTAGCGCAGCATAGCGGCGTAATCCATTTTGTAGATATGATCACCGGATAGTATGAGCACATATTTGGGGTCGTATTGGTCGACGAACATCTGGTTCTGGTAAATGGCGTTGGCCGTGCCGGAATACCACTGCCCGCTTTTACCCTTCACGTAGGGCGGCAGCACGAATACGCCGCCCGAGTTGCGGTCAAGATCCCACGGCTGGCCGCTGCCGATGTAGGCATTGAGCTCAAGCGGCTGGTACTGGGTGAGCACGCCGACGGTGTCGATATCTGAATTAACGCAGTTGGATAGCGGAAAATCGATGATTCTGTATTTGCCGCCGAACGGAACAGCCGGCTTGGCCATGTTTGAGGTAAGTATCCCCAGAC
>JAEWWD010000157.1 GCA_023396535.1 Bacillota bacterium | reverse complement strand
GTGCAGCGTGGAGACATAGGCTTCCACAGCGTGGGTCATGGCGTCCATGCCGGTGTGCGCCGTCAGTTTGGGCGGCATTGTCTCCGCGAGGTCGGGGTCGACGATGGCGATATCCGGCGTGATGTTGAAATCCGCGAGGGGGTATTTCACGCCCTTCTTGTAATCGGTGATAACCGAAAACGCCGTGACTTCCGTGGCCGTGCCGGATGTGGACGGTATGGCGCAGAATTTGGCCTTTGTCCGAAGCTCCGGGAAATTGAACGGTATGCAGAGCTGTTCGAACGTTGTGTCGGGATATTCGTAGAAAGCCCACATGGCCTTCGCCGCGTCGATGGGCGAGCCGCCGCCGATGGATACGATCCAGTCGGGCTGGAATTCGCGCATGACCGCCGCGCCGCGCAGCACTGTATTCACCGAAGGATCCGGTTCCACACCCTCAAAAAGCCGGACTTCCATGCCTGCCGCCTTGAGGTTGCCGACCGTCTTATCCAAAAAACCGAAGCGTTTCATGCTGCCGCCGCCTACGACGACGATCGCGCGTTTGCCTTTGAGCGCCTTGAGCGCGTCCAGGGCGCCCCTTCCATAATATAAATCCCTGGGAAGCGTAAACCGTGCCATATGTGTTCCTCCTGTATTCGGGACATTTCCAAGGGCAGTGTATGCGTGCTCTTGTCTGTTAAAATATTAACGCCATGTATATACAGGGCGGAAGATACAAAAACGGCATATCGATATACAAATATCGATATGCCGTTATCTAATTAAAGCAGACGTTAGAATTCGGATACCATGCGCACGGTTTCGTGCAGCTTTTGAATAAACAGCCTGTCCTCATCGCACATGCGATACCCTTTGCGGTAGATCAGGGTATCTTTGTATTTATTGCGGGCCATATCGCAGGGTTTTTGTACCAGTGAGAATCTTTCGAGTACATCGTGCGGCATGGGGGAGGCCCAAATATAGGTGGTGGGGATGCGGATGAGCAGCTCGAACTGGCTGCCGCGCTCATAGACCGCGATCTTTTTCCTGTGGTCCGGCATACGCGCCATCTGCCGCGCCTCGGATATGGGCAGCGCGGGCACGGAAATATCCCCATGCACCAGCTCCATATATTGCGAAAGCTGCGAGAAATCGATCACGTCTTCTTTCGCAAGCGGGTGCTCGGCCGACATCAGCGCCAGATATTCAAACTCCCATACGGGCTCGTACTGCAGATCCCTTTCCTCAAGCGCGTTGAGGAAATATGATTCATGGAGCGTTTCGTAGCGTATGACAGCAAGGTTGTTCGTACCGTCCGTTACCTCGCGGATGGCGCGCATGGAATTGGTTTCGCGGTAATTGACGTCGATATCCTTCTCATGATCCAGTTCCTTTATAAACTCCGTAAACGCGAAAGAAATATAGCTTGCGCGGGGCACGCAGATATCGAATCGCTGCGCTTCGACGTTGGCGGGCTTGTACAGCGCCTCCATTTCTTCTATCTGCGCCAGTATGTTTTTTGCGTATCTGAGGAATTCGCGGCCCTTCTTCGTAGGCACGACGCCCCTGGACGTCCGGTTGAACACAGCCGCGCCCAGCGAGCTTTCCAGCTCCCTGATCGCCTTGCTCAAATGCGGCTGCGCAATGAACAGATTTTCGGCCGCTTTGGATATGGACCCGGCTTTTTCCACCTCCACCGCGTATTTCAAATGCTGAATGTTGTTCATACCGCTTCCCTCCGGATAGGATTTACACGCACTCTATTGTATTATAGCATGGAAAACGCAGCGGCAAACGGGGTTTTGCGTACTTTTACCGTACCTTGACAGGCTGTGCGCCGTGTTCTATCATGAATATAATCTGTATATACTTCACCCGAATAGCATTCGGGTATTAAAAGCGCGGCCGCAGGCTGCGCCGCCAACCATAAAGCCGGGTCTATACTTTCCTGAAATAATCCGTATATGGAGCCGACCGACGATATGGAATTACGCGTGCATTTTCGCAAACGTTTGCGGCTATTTGCAGTATATGCGGGCGCCCCGCCCGCGAAAAAGGAGAACGGTATGCAGAATATCCGAATTGGCGTGAATTTCCCAAAAGGCGTCCGCGCGGAGCGGCTGGAGGATACCATCCATCAGATGGCGGATTTCGGGTACGATCTCGCGGAATATAATCTGAGCGATCTGCCGCTTATCGTCGGCGGAAAGGTATGCAGGCAATATGTCGATTTTGCGGCCGATATATTCCGCCGCTCGCCCATCCCCTTTACCGCGCACATCGGCACGGGCATGGATCTTAGGAACAGGGAGAGTTTTACGCTTGCGAAGAACGTGCTGCGTTCTTCCATAGAGGTCTGCGCCGAGCTTGGAATGCCGCTCTTGACGCTGCATTTTGAAGAGGCGTCCAGGCACGAGGACATCGAGCGGGCGTTTTTCGATGCGCATCTGGAAGCGGCGGAGTACGCCGCGAAGCTTGGCGTTCGGCTGTGCATAGAGAACATAGAAACGGAGCGCTACGAGTATGTGGCGGCGATGGTCAAAAAGGCCAATCACCCCAATTTCAACATGACGCTGGATCTTGGGCATCTGAACCTGTCGACCCGCTTTTACGGGCAGTCCTTCGAAGAGGGTGTGCGCGCGTGCGCGCCGCTTGCGCGCCACCTGCACATCAGCGACAATACGGGCAGGTTCGAGAATATGCGCCTTGAGAACTTCGATCTGTACCGGACGCTCCCCATGGGGTATCGTATCGCGTTCGGCTGCGGGGATATCCACATACCGCCCTTCTGGGGGGAGATCGACCTGCCCCTCGCGCTCAGCCTGCTGCATGAGGCGGGCTACGGCGGCATATTCCTGTGCGAATACTACAGCGAGCTGTTCAATCCCTTCAACAAAGCTATACAGGAAAACGTGCGGGAGAAAATTACGGGGATTTTTGGGAAGTAGCAAATGGGCGGCCTATGGCCGCTCATTCTGCAATGAACAATGCAAAATGTAAAATGAACAATGATGCGCAGGTTGAAAATCGCGGGTACGTTCGGGGGCTTTGCCCCCGAACCCCCACCAAGGGCCGTAACGGCCCTTGGAACCCGCCTCAAAGCGACTTTGTCGCTTTGAGGGAATATTTTAGTAATTGAATGCATTTTTGAAGAGGGCAGATATTTCTGTTCAGCCCTCCGCGGCCGATAAATACGCGTCCGTTGTCACGACTCTTGCAAACGTGCCGTCCAGCGCGGCCATAAACGCGCCGTGCACGGTTTGTGCCGGTATGCGGTGATCCCTAAAGACGAGGTCTTTGGTGGCGCACGCGTCGCACAGCAGCGTCACCGCATACCCCAATCGTTTTGCCGAGCGCACCGTCGTATCGATGCACATGTGCGACATCATGCCGCAGACCACGAGCCGCGTGATATTCTTTTCTTCCAGAAGACGCGAAAGCTCCGTATCAAAAAAGCTGTCCGGCGCGTGTTTGACGACGACGGGTTCGCCGGGCGCGGGCAGTACGGACTCATAAATATCCGCGCCGTGCGTGGCGGGGAGGAAAAACGTGGCGTCCGGTTTTAAGGCGACGTGCTGCACATGGAATACGGGCATCCGCTTTTCGCGGAAAAAGACCAGCGCGCGCGCCGCCTGTTCCGCCGCCAATTCGGATTGATACAGCTCGCAGTTCCCGCCGGGAAAATAGTCGTTTTGAATATCCACCAACAAAAGCGCCGTATGCATCGCTGTTTTCCTCCTGAAATTGTGTAGGATATGCGGACTGTTACAGTCTCCATGATATAATACCATAAATACTTGTAAATCATGAATAGGAGCGGAGTTTGCCATGCGAAAATGGTATATCGACAATCTGCGCTTTCTCGCCGTATTGCTGTTGTTTCCCTATCATACGTTCATGATTTACAACACGTTTGAGAGCTTCTATATCCATGGCGCGGAGATAGGCGTATTGAGCGACGTCCTCATGGCGGTTTGGCCCTGGATCATGCCGCTGCTGTTCACCATCGCGGGCATGAGCTCCGCCTATGCGCTCAAGAGGCGAACTGGCAGGGAATATATAACGGAGCGCGTCCATAAGCTGCTGTTGCCGCTGCTCTTTGGCATGCTGCTGGTCGTTCCCATACAGACATATCTGGCGGAGCTGTTCCATACCGGCGCGGGCAACTATTTTCATTACTTTACTCAGATGAAGGATTTATCCGGTTACGCGGGCGGGTTCACGCCGGGGCATCTCTGGTTTCTGCTGTATCTGTTTATCATCTCGCTGCTGGCCCTGCCCGTCATACTGTGGCACCAGAAGCGGGGCGCAAAGCCCGTCCTCGAAAAAATCACGCTGCCGGGGCTGCTGGCGCTGTTCATACTCCCGCTGCTTATGCAGGCCGTGCTGGATATCAGCGGAAAGAGCATGGGCGAGTATTTCGCGTTCTTCCTGCTTGGGTATTTCCTACTCTCACAGGAGCGTGTGCTTGCGCTGCTGGATTGCGCCCGCATCGGGCTGGCGCTGGCCTTCGCGGCGGGCTTTGTGCTGACTTTTCTGTGGGGCATGGACTTGTATATGTTCAGTCCCATTCTCGGCGACGTGCTTTCGGAGCTGTACGCGTGGGTCGGCATACTGGCGCTGCTGAGCGTAACGAGGCGGTATTGGAACAAAGCCACCAAAGTTACGGATTACCTTGTAAAATCCTCCTTCGGCGTATACCTGTTCCACCAGTCCTGGATTGTCATTGTTGCGTATTTTGTGTTTCAGCTTACCCAAAGCGCGGCGCTGCAAATTCCGCTCATATTGCTGCTGAGCGTGCCCCTGACGTTTTTGACCTATGAGCTCGCAAAAAGATTTAGCGTCACGCGGTTTGTGTTCGGA
>JAEWWD010000068.1 GCA_023396535.1 Bacillota bacterium | reverse complement strand
TGGTTCAGAAGATACGCGCGGCGGGCCTTGTCCGTTTCCTTTGAAAGCAGGTAGCGGGTAAGCAGCACTTCGTTGACGGTAGAGGCGACTTCCGCGGCCATGATCTTATACTGCGCATCCTGATAGGGGAGCGCGGTATCCGAATAATGCGTGTGCATGGCGTGGCCCAACTCGTGCGCGAGGGTAAACGCGTAATCCGCCTCGGGCTGGTAGTTTAAGAGCACAAACGGATGCGTGCCGTAAGCGCCCCACGAATACGCGCCGGTGGTTTTACCGCGATTCTCCACGATGTCGATCCAGCGATCGCAATACGCGGTATCCAGCATTTTGGCGTAGTCCGGCCCAAGCGGCGCGAGCGCGGCCTTGACCAGCGTTTTCGCCTCTTCGTACTCCATGCGCTTTTGCACCTCGGGCACAACGGGTACGTAGAGATCGTACATCCGAAGCTCGTCCACGCCCAGCGCTTTGCGGCGCAGGTCGAGATACTTGCCCAGAGTGGGCAGGCGGCTTTCCACGGCATCAATGAGCCCGTCGTACACGGAAAGCGGCACGTTGGAGCCGTACAGCGCCGCGCCTATGGCGCTCTCATACTTGCGGGCGCGGGCGTAGAACACGTCCGCCTTGACGCTGGCCGAATAGGAGGCGGACAGCGTATTCTTCAGATTGGTATACGCGGCATACAGCGATTTATAGGCGCTTTCGCGTACGGCGCGGTTCTTGCTCTCGATAAAGCTGCGGTAGTTGCCCTGCGTCAGCTCCACGCGTTCGCCCTCGTCGTTTTCGATTTCTCCGAAGCGGATATCGGCGTTGTTGAGCATGGTGAATATGCTGTCCGCCGCCGCAAGCGGCTCGCCCGCCAGCGCCAGCAGCTTTTCCTCGTCCCGCGTGAGCGTATGCGGCCGCGCGCGCTCCACATTGTTGAGTACGCGCCGGTATTCCTTCAATACGTCCCCGTCAATCCATTTCCGGAGCATCGCCGGGTCGATCTCCAACACCTCGGGCGTAAAGAAGGACGCCGCGGCGCCAAACGCCACACCCTGCTGCAGGGCTCTGTCCGTCATACCCTGGTATTTCGGCACCGCGTTGTCCTCGTCCCGCCGCATATGCGCGTAAACGTACAGCCGCTCCAGCGCCAGCGATATCTCGCCTTCGCGTTTGAGCGCCGCGAGAAGAGTTTCCGGGCTTTTGCCGAGCGTGCCGGAAAATTGGGGGAATTCCGCAATATCCTTTTGCACGGCGGCAAAAGCCGCTTCCCATTCCCCGTCGGAAGAAAACATGACGGAAAGATCCCAGGTAAGGGCAGTATCCAGCTCGCCGCGTGCGGGCAGTGTCTTGGGCATGTAAGTAACCTCCTGTTGTAGTGAATGTAGTACGCCGGGGGCTTTGCCCCCGGACCCCCACATAGGGGCGTAACGCCCCTATTACCCTCTTCAAAGCGACTTCGTCGCTTTGGGGGAAAGGGAGGATATAACTATTCCTGCTGATCCGATTGCCGCTCGGCTTGTGTATCCACCCATTTCTCGGACGGGGGTTGCACCCCCTGTTGGGGTCGCGTATTAGGCGGAAGCTGCACCCCGGACTGGGGTTGCTGCAGGCCGGGCTGCGGCTGCGGTGCCGGGTAATACGGCGACGGCGGCGGCTTGGGCAAACTTGCGGCGATTGCGTCCGCCGCGTCCACGCGCGAGGCGCTGTCCACGTACAGAGCGCAGGAGAGCGCGCCCCAATAGGGCGCAAACAACGCGCCCAGCAGCCATATGACAATCCGAGCCACATCGGACGCTACGCCAGTATTCTGCCTCAAAATGACCAAAGGCAACCATGCAACCGCAATAAGGTAAACGCTGTACAAAACGCCATAGAGCAGCATGCGCCCCAACCGTTTGAAAGTAAGCCGCATGCCCCTCGATACCGCGTTGAACGATCTTCTGCCCTCGTGCACAGCGGCGGGGAAAATAAGCGCAATCAGCGCGCTCAGTATCGTATAAAACAGCAGCAGCGCGGCGCACATAAGCACGGCAATCCATATGAACTCCGGCGGCAGCGTGCCCGACGCGAAATAATCAGGCGTTAGCCTGGAAAGCGACGCAAAACCCAAGGGGATAAAAGCAATGAAACAGACGCCGATCAATACGATCGCCATGACAATGCCCGCAACCATGCCCATGATGAGCATTGCGAAATACGTGGAATAAAACCGCCTGAGACCGATGGGCAGCGCGTACCGAAACAGCTGACCAAATGTGCCGTGCCTGCCCGCAACACGCTCCTCCATCTCCATGAACAGTACGGCGATTTTCGCCGGGGCGATCAGCAGCAGGCTTAAAGCAGAAACAAGCAAGGATAAACCCATGCCGGGTCCGTTTTGTGCGGTTTTATTGATGAGTATCGCCGGCAGAGAGTCTATGCTCGTCAGTATCAGCACAAACGCGAACATAGGCCAGAAGCCCCGTTTATATAGCTGCCATGCCATACCGAACACACCGCTTAATTTCAGCGGCGCGCGTAGCAGCGGTTCATACGGCGTATGCTGTTCCATACATTTCCCTTTCCTGTACAGCACTCCATGTGCGGCGTAAACGCGCGGCGTAGTGACGGTCAAGACAGACCGCCGATTATTGTTTGGGCTGCTCGTCCCGCCGCGCGCCGGTATCCACCCAGCTCTCGGGCAGGAGCTGCACGCCGGGCTGGGACTGCACGCCGGATTGGGATTGCACCCCCGGATGGGGCTGCGCATATTGCTGCGGCTGCGCTTCGGGCTGGCGCGGCATTTCGGGGTGCGGCGGCGGGTATACGGTCTGCCCGAGCCCGGGTTGCGCAAGCTGCGGCTGCATGGGCGGTATGGCTGCGCGGGCTGCCGCCCCGTCCACGCGCGCGGCGGCGTCCACATACAGCGCGGTGTTGAACGCCGCCATGTAAGGCATCACCAGCGCAAACCACACGCTGTAGACGATTGCGAATGCGACCAGCATCCTGCCGGTGTTTTGCATCAACAGCAGTATGGGCAAACATACAACCACGGCCGTAAGTACGCCGACGATGAGCGCATAGAGCAGTACCGCTCCAAGCAAGCGGCCAAACCGCTTGCAGGCGAGCTTGAAGGAACGCAGGACCGCGTCGAACGCGCGCTTGCCCTCGTGCGCGGCGACGGGATATACGAGCGCTGTGAACACTTCATGCAGCGCGCCAAGGAACACCGTGATCAGAACGGATAAAACGATCGGCGTTATGCTGCCGGACGTAAGCCAATCGGATGCCGCAAGGGAAAACAGCGTGGAGAGCGTAAGTGTTACGCTGATGCTTATAAATATGTTGATCACGATGCTTGCGGCAATCTTCACAACATACAGCGCGAGGAACGTGGTATAAAAGCGCTTGAGGCCGATGGGCAGCGCGTATTTCAATAACTGGTACAGCGAACCGCTGCGGCCTTCCATACGCTGGTCCATTTCCATATACGCCGCGCCGTTATAGGCGGGTATCAGCAAAAATGCCAGCAGCAGCGGCAGAAGCAGGAGAACGCCCATGTAGAAGAGCATGGCGGGAATGGGAAAATCCGCGTTGATAAAGTCCGAAGCGGCCATATTTCCAAACTGAGCGAAATCGTTCTGCATTTCGCCCAGTATCCCTGTCTGCTGAAGCATGGAGAACATCGCAAGCATGAGTATGAACATGAGCAGGCCCAGCAGCAGCATGGCGAGCGCGAACATTTGCCAGAAACCCCGCCTGTACAGCTCCCACGCTACGCCGAATACGCCGCGCATCTTCAGCGGCGCACGCACCAACGGCGGATACGGGGTGTTGAACTGCTGTTCCATTATCTCTCCCTTTTTTATGGCGCGCGGATACCTCAGAACAATGCCGCAACTACGCTGTTATTGCCCGGGGCGGTCGTCCCGTTTCTCATCGGGATGATACTGCGTCCAATCCCCTTCCTGCGGCGCGGGCGGGGTATCCTGCCACTCCGGAGGAATCTCCCGCACGGGCGGCTGCTGCGACCAGCCCTCAGGCACGGGCGGTGCGGGCTGCGCCTGCATGGGCGGCATGGCTGCACGGGCTGCCGCCCCGTCCACGCGCGCGGTGGCATCCACATACAGCGCGGTGGTAAACGCGGCCCACCAGGGCATGGATACCCCCACCAGCAGACAGGAGATCACCGAAATGACCCCCAGCATGATACCGATAGTATGCGCCAAAAGCAGCGCGGGTACGACGAGAATGACCAGCGAGATAAAGAACATGAGCAGCATGTTCAGAAGAATCGCGCTAAGCATTCGGCCGAAGCGCTTACTGGCCAGCTTAAACGCGCGGAACACGGCGTCAAACGCGCGCTTGCCCTCGTGAACGGCGACTGGGTACACGGGCGCGATGAACGCCGCATACGCCGCGCCCAGAAACAGCATCAGCAACAGGAGAAGCGTCACAACGATAATGCTGCCCGCGATGTTCCCGCCGGGCGACATAAAGGCAAACATGGCGGAAAACGCCAGCACGGCGCTGATGACGCCCGATATCATGCTCATCGCCACGCCTGCGACAATCTGCGTGACGAGCAGCGCGAGGAATGTCGTGTAGAAACGCTTGAAGCCTATGGGCAGCGCATAGCGGAACAATTGGTACAGCGTGCCGCTGCGCCCTTCCATACGCTGATCCATTTCCAGATACACCGCCCCGCTATAAGCCGGCATGACGAGGAACGCGTAGAGGAGGGACAGCAGCCAGGAAAGGCCCATATACGCAAACACGGCGGGAAGCGCGAAGTCCGTATCGAATTCAAACGGCGGCTGCGCGGCCATGTTGCCGAACTGAGTCAGGCCCTGGCTCATTTCCTCAAACGCGCCGGTTTTGCTGAGCATGGAAAACGTCAGCAGCAGTATCAGCAACGTAAACGTCCCTTCCAGCGCCATTGAAAACCCGAACATGCGCCAGAAGCCGCGCTTCAATAACTGCCATGCTACGCCGAATATGCCGCGCATCTTCAGCGGCGCGCGCACGAGCGGCGGGTAGGGGGTGTTTTGCTGTTCCATATAGTTGCTCCTTTCCACGCACCCCTTTAGGAGCGCGTCCTACGGATTGATTGTTTACTCAGACTGCGGCAATGGGGCAGAAGGTGGTTCCGCCGCGTTTTCATCCGGGACATCCGGCATACGAGCGGCGCAGTCTACATACAGCGCTGTGCAAAACGCTGGGTAATACGAGGCGATCAATGCCGTCCACAGGCAAAGGCCTATGAATATTCCAATGATGGTACTACTCATTCTTGGAGCCAATACTATCAAAGGCAACAGGATTATTGCCAGTACAGCAAGCAGAAGAAGCTCGTAAAGCATCAGCGCACCTATCACGCGGCCCAAGCGCTTGAGGGAAAGCTTGATCGCGCGGCCTGTCGCGCCAAACACGCGCTTACCTTCGTGCACGGCGACCGGATAGATCAAAGAAATGAGCGCATTGTATGCAACATCAAGCAGCGAATATGCTAGCATCGTCAGCACGATTGCCAGAATAGTACTCGAAGGTGTGACGATGAATACCATGAAACGCAGCACAATACGTATCACGATGTATGTGGGTATCCTCACCACAGACAGGTACAGGAACATCGAATAATACCGCTTGAAGCCGATGGGCAGCGCGTTGTGAACCAACTCGTCAAATGTACTGCAGCGGCCTTCCATGCGCTGATCCATTTCCATAAATACAGCGCCTAAAAATGCCGCCGTGACAAGGAGCGCATACACAAGACCGATCATCCAGGGGATTCTTGCAAATTTAAATGTCGAAGTTGCGCCGACAGAATCGGCCGGCGGCGGACCTTCCCCTATGGGCAGGTTCAGGTCCTCCAGCATGGCTGACATCGCGCCGGGATTTGACAACAGAATGCCCATAATGAGAACGAACAAGAACATAAGCAACAGCGTCAACCCGAACATCTGCCAGAAGCCGCGTTTGTATAACTGCCACGACAGGCCGAACACGCCGCGCATTTTCAGCGGCGCGCGCATGAGCGGTGGATAGAGCATGTGCTGATCTATGGTATTGCTCCTTTTCCTGCGCACTCGCGCAATCGCGTTTGTATCCGGAGAATTTCCCGGGAAATACCAGTTATACTGTCCCAAAGATTATTTATATGGGCTGGCTGCCGGAAAACATACGTCTATCGTAGTCTTTCCTGACAAGCACCCTATTAGCGATCGATAAAGCCAACAGCGGCTATTCGCAACCTACAAAATAAATAGGCATGGTCATTCAACTATAGGCTTTCAATACGTCACTTTGAGGCGACATGCGCGGCGCAAAATGACACCTCGAAGCGTAAGTTGGCGCGACAACCGAAATCACAGATTTCGGTATCTGTCAAGGAATGATGTCATGGCAAGCCATGACAAAGGAACGCTTCCTGCATAGCAGGAAACCGAGCGCCAACTTGCGCGGTGAACCTCGATAAAGTGCCGGCACGGCACTTTATCGACTTTACTCTCCCGAGAGCAACCCTTCCGCAATCAATCCCGCTGAGCGAAATGACAGCGGGGAGCCGCCGTTGACGCCGGCGGCGGCGGCGTAATCGATGCAGGCGTTCTGTATGCTGTCGAAATCGACGTCCCTGCCCTCGCGCACCAGCATGATCTGCACCAGCTCTATGAACTCCTTGAGCTGCGGGGGCGGCAGGTGGATGCGAAGCGGGAAAAAAGCTTCCTCGGCCTTACGCGCGGCGGCAACGAGCAAAATATTGCGCGGCTGCGCACCGCCGGGGGAAAGCGCAGCGCGAAGCTGCGGCCACGCGGGGTCGGCAGGGTCGAACTCGTCGAGGAACAGCAGGAATTTGAGCGGCTGCCGGGAAAGCGCGGGGAGGACCCCCGCGAGCTCCCGCATAGACCCCGGCGGGCAGGAAATCAGCCTTAGTTCAGGCAACTCCCGCGCGAGGGAGAAAACCTGCGTGGTTTTTCCCGCGCCGGGACCTCCAGTGATGAGCATGTTGTCCGCACGGTCGCCGCGCATGAAGCGGATGGCGTTGTGCAGGGCCTGCTCGCGCTGACCGACGTAGAAGGTATACGAATCTTCCTCCGGCAGCATATCCAGGGGCAGACCGGCAAGCCCGCCGTCCTCGCCGAGCGTGAACAGCCTGTCCCGCACGAACGAGCCCGTACCGCAGGAGGCGTGGAAGTTCCACAAGTCGTCAAGCAGCACGGCGCGGTCCTCGGCGGAATCGAACCGGCGGTACAGCTCTTCAAGCGCGGAATCCGCCGCGTAGGGCTCCATATGTTCATCCGGCTGGTAACGCCAGCTTAAAAACTCGTTCTCGTCCAGCGCCTGCGGCAGGGGTTCCTGCGGCGGTGGCGGCGGCGCGGCCGGGGCAGTATGAGCCGACGGCAGGGGCCGCGATGTGTTCCCGCCCCAGATGGCCGTGGACAGCACGGAGATATTGTCCTTTTGCTGGCGCGGCTTTTGCCGCTGATCGCGATAGCGCTCGCCGATCCAGCGTTTAAGCAATACGCTGTTGAGCTGGAACAGCGGGTTAAGCCGCTGCATATCCGCGCGCATGCCCGAAGCAAGTGGCTCGTCCCATTTCCCGCGCGCGGCCTGGGTGGAAAACGCGTTTTCCCGCTCCAGCAGCAGCCAGTACAGGTAATCCCGGAACAGGTCGCCGCTGACGCGCCGATACCCGCCCGTCAAAAGCGCGGTCGTCAGCGCGTGGTATTCCTCCGCCGCGGCGAACGCGTCGCCGTGCAGCAGCAGGGACAGCAGCCTGTCCAGCGACTGCAACGGCGGATCGGACAGCGCATCGCGTAGCACCGTCAGACGGTGCAGCGCGATATGCAGCGTCATACAACCTTCCTGGCAGTTCATGTCCTTGAGCGGCATGCGCAGCGCCTCCCTGTTGTGGTAGTAATGGATATGATGGGGGCTTTCGCAGTTCGTTATGGTCGCACCGCGTCACAGCAAGCTGTTTCCTTGCGCTCCCTAACTCACTGGTCTTCCGCCGCGCTTCTTCCTCCTCAATTCGCAATGGTCGTCCCGCTCCCTATCGGTCGCGGTACTTCCTTGCTCATTGGGCTTGGCCCTCGCTTGCTCCGCCGCAGGCAGCGCTTCGGGTCCGCCCCACAGGCGGCGCGCGGCTCCGACTCCCGTACCCCCACTTAGGGGCGTAACGCCCCTAAGAACCCGAAAGCATAAAGCGGCTTCGCCGCTTTGGGGAAAATTCGGCAATCGCCTTGTGGTTTTCTCTGTTTAACAGTATAAGACAAATAGGCAAAAATGGAAAGCGGCGGTAACAGAAGAAACCGCCGCGGAAATATAAAATAACAATTATACTGGCGTATATCAATTCTTCATGCTGCCTTGCGTTTGTATGCCCGCATCGCGAAGAAATATGCCACAAGCGTAATTCCGATACACCACGCAAGAGCGATCCATATATCATTGCCCACCGGCTGACCCGACAACAGTGCGCGGATCGCATCCACAATCGACGTTACCGGTTGGTTTTCCGCAAAAGCGCGGACGGCAGGCGGCATGGACTCAGTCGGTACAAACGCGGAGCTGATAAAGGGCAGGAAAATAAGCGGGTAGGAGAATGCGCCTGCCCCGTCCGGCGTTTTTGCGGTCAGTCCGGGAATCACCGCGAGCCAAGTTAAAGCCAGCGTAAACAGCATGAGTATGCCGGCCACTGCAAGCCACGGCAGTACCCCCGCCGAGGAACGGAAGCCCATGACGAGCGCCACGAGGATGATGACGGCAACCGAAATCGCGTTGGATACGAGCGAGGTTAAGACGTGCCCCCACAGCATGGCGGAACGCGCAATCGGCATGGAGTGGAACCGCTCCAATATGCCCCGCTGCACATCCATAAACAGACGGAAAGCCGTATAGGCTATACCGCTTGCAATCGCCATCAGCAGTATGCCGGGGAGCAGGTAGTTCACATAGTTATCCGTGCCGGTTTGAATTGCGCCGCCAAGCACATAGACGAACAGCAGCATCATCGCGATAGGCGTGAGGCACACTGTGATGATGGTATCCATGCTGCGGAAAATATGACGCATGGAACGCCCAAGCATGACGTTCATGTCGCTGAAAAAGTGTTTCCTTACCGTTTCCATTTATTTTTCCTCCTTCTTTTCACCCCACGCGGCCTGCCGCGCGGGGGCCCCGGTTCCAACCATTGCGAGGAATATCTCCTCCAAGGTCGGCTGTTTTTCCACATACTCGACCTTTGCGGGCGGGAACAGCTTTTTCAGGTCTGCGAGCGTGCCGTTGGCGATAATCCTGCCCTCATGCAGAATGGCGATCCGGTCGGCAAGCTGTTCGGCTTCCTCCAGATACTGCGTGGTCAGGAATACCGTCGTGCCGTTTATGCTAAGCTCCTTGACAGTCTTCCAAACCTCCAGGCGTCCTTCGGGATCAAGCCCGGTGGTCGGTTCGTCAAGGAAAATGACCTGAGGTTTTCCAACAAGGCTCATCGCGATGTCGAGCCTGCGGCGCATACCGCCCGAATAGGTGGAAACCCTGCGGTCGGCGGCGTCGGCCAGGCCGAAGCGGTTCAGCAGATCATCCGAGACCTGACGCGGATTGTCGAGGTGTCGGAGCCTCGCGATCAGAATGAGATTTTCCCGTCCGGTCAATATCTCGTCC
>JAEWWD010000047.1 GCA_023396535.1 Bacillota bacterium | reverse complement strand
ACGCGGATATCGTATTCGACAATGCGGTGGGAAATTTCCTGTTGTTTTTCCCAATGGGAATCTATCTGCCCTGTATCAGCCAAAACACAAGAAAACTGTCGCGATTGCTGTTGACGGTCTTTCTGATAGTGCTGCTGATCGAAACGCTTCAGCTCGTATTTCGCGTAGGCAGCTTTGATGTGGACGACATTTTGCTCAATGTGGCGGGCGCCGCAGCCGGGTTCTGCGTTTGGCGCATCGAAATCGTGCAGCGCATACTCAAAACCATGCAATGGCTTCGATAGTTTGCTATGATTGTGCCCTGAGCGAGACATCCCCGGCGGAGATGGTATGCAGCACGCCGTCGGGCGTACGCAGCAAAAGCCGCCCCGCCTCATCGATATCCTCCGCAATGCCGGATAGCGTTTCGCGGACGCCTGTAACATCCACAGCCTGTCCGAGCGTGCCGCAAGCCGTTTTATAGGTGTTCAGGACATCAGTAAATGCCGCATCGTCCTCGCAGGCGTCGTACAGCGGTTCCAGTTCGTTGAGCAGCGAAGAGAGCACTTCGCGCCTGCTTAATGTCCGGTTCAATTCTTTACCGAGCGATGTCGCTATGGAAGCAAGCTCCTGCGGAAATTTATCCGTATTGACGTTGAGACCGAGACCCACGATTATGGACTCCAGGGAATCCATGTTTCCCTCCATCTCAAGCAATATGCCGCATAGTTTTTTCCCGGCGACCAGAACGTCGTTAGGCCATTTGATGGATGGTACAAGGCCGAGCGCCGCAGCAACCCGATAAATACCCAGCGCTGTTGAAAGCGTAAAACGGGGCGCATGCTGTGCTTCCAGGCGGGGACGCAACACCGCGCTCATACAGATATCCTGCCCGGGCGAATTGAGCCAGGCGCGTCCGCGTCTCCCGCGCCCCGCCGTCTGCTCCTCAGCCAGCACGACGGTACCATGCGCACATCCCTGCTGCGAAAGCTGGCGTGCAACTATATTGGTAGAAGGCGCACTGTTTAAGTACACCATTTCCCGCCCAAGACTGCGTGTCTTCAATTCCGGCTCTATCAGCGAAGGAAGCAACGCATTCGCGCTGCCTCTTAATCGATACCCCTTTCGGGTGACGGCTTCAATATCGAAGCCCTCGCGCTGCAGCGCCTGCATATGCTTCCATACTGCCGCGCGCGTGATGCCCAACTGCTCGCTGATAAGCTCGCCGGAAATAAATTCATCGCCGCTCTGGCGCAGCATACGAAGTATAGTCTCACGCATGTTGACCTCCGTCTTCGCCTTCTAAATCCAGCGTTTCCAGCGCAAGCCGGGATACATCGTAGGAAAATCCGCGGCCAACCATGCGCTGCATCAGTCTTCGGCCGCGTTCCTCGCTCGAAAGCGACCGCATTTGCTCGGCATATTTCCTTGCGACGAGCACTGCGTTTTGTTTTTCCACGTCGTCGTCAACCACTTCAAGAGCTTGCTCCACAATATCGCGCGGCAGTTCATGAGAATACAATTGCTCCTGCAGTTTATATCGGGATACGGGCTTCGTGTTCAGCCGCGTCCGCACAAACTCCCCGGCAAATTCGGCGTCGTTGAGATACCCGAGTTCCTGCAGCCGTTCCACAGTTTGCTGGACTTCTGATTCTCCGTAATTCTGCCCGTCCAGATACCGCTCTACCTCCCGTACAGTACGCGCCCGCGCAGAAAGGTAGCCAAGGGCCGCATCCATAGGTCTGCGCCCACGCTCCGCCTGCGGCGTCCTTGCGCCGGATGGAAATTTCCGCACGATATCCCTCCTTAGCTGTAGCCTGCCATCATCAGTACTCCTGCGGCCGCCGCTCCTGTTCAAGAGATTGTTCCTCCATTCGGCGTCGCAATTCTTCAACATCGAGGGGGGGCTGCTCAGTCCCCATGCAGGCATTGCAAAAGAATGCGCAGTTTGGGCAAACGCAGCCGCTGCCAAGCCCATGTTCGCGTTGTATCATATATATCCCGCACTCCGGGCAACCGCACCGCATCCAATGGCCTCCTTAATTGATCCGTTGCATAACAGTATACCATGAATGCGGCGCATTTTCATATTCTTCACAGGTAACGTCCTGATTTTCATATCAAAACTGTGATATACTTAGGAACGAGTATTACCGTCGGGAGGATTTCATGAAACGTCGTATCCTATGGGTGTTGATAGCCGCAATGATGCTCTTCTGCACGCGGTCACTGGCTATAACCGGCGACAACAACGGCGATGGTATTATTTCGTTGGATGAAACGGGCGAACTTGTCGCCATGCTGCAAACCCGCCTGCGCGAGCTGGATTATTTTCACTTTAAGCCGACAGGCCGCTATCAGAACATGACCCGAAACGCCGTGATAGAGTTTCAGAAAAACCAATCTACGCAGGAAGGCACGCCGGTTATCGCAGATGGGACGTTCGGTGCGCAAAGCGAAGAGATACTGTTTTCCTCCAAGGCAGTACGCGCCCCTATCGCGCAGAGTGTGAAAATCCCCATAGGAGATCGCGCAAACGGCGCGCAAACTCAGACAGGTGAGCTCATCCCATGGGAAGAAGTAAAAACGAAACTGGTGGTCGGTCAGTCGTATACGCTGACGGATTTCAACACAGGCGTTACATTCAGCATGATATATACCGGCGGAACAAACCACGCCGAAATGGAATGCGCAACCGCTAACGATTCTACCATATTCAAAGAGACTTTCGGCGGCGAATACAATTATTCCAAACGACCTATGCTGTTGCCTTTGGATGGGACGATGGTCGCCTGCTCTCTGCAAGGGCAGCCGCACGGGGAAGATACCGTCGCTCGAAATGATATGGACGGCCGTGCCTGCCTGTTTTTCGACGGCAGCCTGTCCCATGTTGGCGCACTGATTGATGCAGAGCATGTCAATAACATCTATACCGCCGCCGGCAGAAGCTGAACAGCTAATTTTATGTTTAAGATGGCTACGCCCGGCAACATCGTGGAAAGCTAAAAGAGTATACTAAAAAAACGTCAGGAGGCTTATTATGAATCCGGGACAGGAGCAATTTTTTAATTTTTTCATGCAACGTGTAATAAAAGGCAAAGAGGAAGAAGCGAGTGCCTTGCTCAATACGGGGTTTGAAAAGCAGGCGGACGGTACATTTGACGCCACATACCTGAATGAGGTCATGCCAAAGTATTTTGCGTTGATTAAACCTGAATTTATCGATGACCTAAACAACGCGATGGCGCATTTTCGTTCGAATCTGAAATGACCAGTCAGCAACAGAAAAGCAGGCTAGCCTTTGTTTGAAAAATATATGGAGATATAAAAGCGGGGGATCTCCCCCGCTTTTATAAAATCCGGTTTTCCCTTTATGCCTTTACCTTTTTCAGGTTTGCAAAGCGCGGCACGCCATTTTCGTAGGTCATTTTCGGCTGACCCTGAATGAGCGGCAGCGCATATTCGATAAACTCCTTTGTAACGTTGTTGCCTTCCGCGTTGATCCATTCGAGCGGTACCTTCTTTTCGGCGTTTGCTACGTCGATCAGGTCGAACAATTTGATGTTGCAGGCATACTTGCCCTGTGCGTCCTTAGAACGTTCGAAGCCGACCATTTTATCCGTGACGCCGGAAACTGCGTATTGTACCGCCATTTTCCCCGCCTCAAAGGATTCCTCCACGTCCGTTTGAGAAGCGCAGTGCGCGGCGCAACGCTGCAGCAGGGAGAATTCTATGCCGCGAACCTTTGCGCCAGTCTTCTCTTTCAGAATAGCGGCCAGCGTCGCCGCAAGGCCGCCAAGCTGCTTGTGGCCGAATGCGTCCGTTTTCGCTTCACCCGCGCCGTATTCAGCAATCAGGCGTCCTTCGGCATCGTGGATACCTTCGGATACGGCAACGATGCACTTGCCCGTTTCGCCGTAAACCTTTTTTACATCTTCTATGAACTTGTCCATCTCAAATACGCATTCGGGCAGATATATGAGATCCGGCCCTTTCCCGCAGTAAGAAGCTATGGCGGAGGAAGCCGTAAGCCAGCCGGCATGGCGGCCCATCATCTCAAGCACACAGATCATGCCGGAATCATATACGCGTGCGTCAAGATACAGCTCCATGCAGCTTGTCGCCACATACTTTGCGGCGGAAGCGAAACCCGGGCAATGGTCGGTCCCCCAGAGATCGTTGTCGATCGTCTTGGGAACGCCCATGATTCGGCATTCGTAGCCTGCTTTCTGCATGTACTTGGATATCTTATTGCAGGTATCCATGGAGTCATTGCCGCCGTTGTAGAAGAAATACCGTACGTCGTATTTCTTGAATATCTCAAGTATGCGTTTATAATCGGTATCGTCCGCATCGCTGTCCTTGAGTTTGTACCGGCAGGAACCTAGCGCCGAAGAAGGCGTGTGCAGCAGGAGTTCGAGCTCCGCGGGATCCTCCTGCCCCATATCGTAAAGAACATCGTCAAGCACGCCGCGAATACCGTGGGCGGCGCCGTATACCTTGGTGATCGCGGAGTTGTCCAACGCGGTGCGGATAACGCCATACGCGCTTGCGTTGATAACGGACGTCGGGCCGCCGGACTGGCCGATGATGCATGCGCCTTTTAGCTGTTCACTCATAGTCGAAAACCTCCGGTTATAATATAAACTTAAATTTCTTGTATACCCATGGCTGTTCGTGGGTTTCGTATTGCTGCAGTATGGCCATTAATTATCAACTATAACGCATTTTGGGGCCGTTCGCAATCGATTTTACATAAAATGAGAGCTTATATCTGCGGGATAATAAAAAATACTTCGGGAATTTTCGCGTTTTGCCTTATCCTTGTCAAAAAATGCTGGTACACTCTTTGCCGTTGATGATACAATGTAGGGCAGAAGCGGACGTGGGAGGAAACATGTTCGGATACGTACAGCCGAATAAAGCCGAACTGAAAATGCGTGAATACGCGCAATATCAGGCCTGGTATTGCGGTCTTTGTAAAACCCTCAGCCGCTCCTATGGGCAAATCCCCCGCCTTGTATTGGATTATGACTGCACATTTCTCGCGCTGCTGCTGAGCGGCGTTCAGGGCGGCGTGGAGCCATGCAGCCTTGAGAAGTGCGGGTATAAGCCGTTTAAGAAAATGGCCCCTGTCGCGCCGCCGTGTGATGCGCTCAGTTATGCTGCAGACCTTAATGTGTTGCTCTATTGGCATAAGCTTATGGACGACTGGCGGGATGAGCGGAAAATCGCGGCGCTTGCGGGGCATACATCCCTGAAAGCCGCGGCGGATCTCGCCGCAAAAAGACAGCCGGCGGCGGCGAACGCCATTGCGGAGGGTATCGCCGCATTATCCGAAATGGAAATGCAGCATGAGCCATCCATCGATAAAGCCGCGGATGCGTTTGCATGCATGCTGCAGCAGCTCGCACGCGGGTATCCCCCGCTGACAGATCCACAGCGGGATGCGTTATCCTGGCTTGGATACCACTTGGGAAGATGGATTTACTTTATGGACGCGTGGGAAGACCGGGCGGACAACGAAAAATCCAATGCCTATAATCCCTTCCTGATCTCAGGCGCGCAGAAAGACAGAGCCGCCTTTCTATTGTACGCGTCATTAAACGAAATGGAAAAGGCGTACGATCTTTTGGATATTCAGGCCAACCGCGGACTTTTGGATAATATCCTATATCAGGGCTGCCGCCTGCGGACGCGGCAGATATTGGAGGGAGTCAAGGAATGAATCCGTATAAGGTTCTGGGCATCAGCGAGGATGCGACGCAGGAGGAGATACGCGCCGCATACCTTGCGTTGGTTAAAAAATACCATCCGGATAAGTATACGGATAATCCGCTTAAGGAACTGGCCAATGAGAAGCTTAAGGAGATTAATGAAGCATATGAGCTACTGACGAAAAAGGGCACGACGGCGTCGTCCTCTTCCTCCTCCCGGCAAAGTACGTACAATGACCCATACAGGGGCGCATACAGCGGCTCCGGCAGCGCGTATTCCGGCCCTTCCGCCGCAGAATTCGCACGCGCACGATCTTTTATCAACCAAAACAACCTGCAGGCAGCCAAACAGGTACTCGACGGCATTCCTGTCCGCAATGCGGAATGGTATTACCTGTACGGCATCGTGTATCTCAGGCAAGGCTGGTATGATAAAGCCCGCGAATATCTTTCCCGCGCTTATGAACAGGAGCCTGGCAACGCGGAATAC
Source organism: Bacillota bacterium (assembly GCA_023396535.1). GTDB lineage: Bacteria > Bacillota > Clostridia > Christensenellales > CAG-138 > JAEWWD01. The sequence continues at coordinate 3,377 of JAEWWD010000047.1, read as the reverse complement.
CGTAACGCATATGCCGCCATCAACAATGCCGGCAATCCTTTCGGGCGAAACGCAGGCACGGGCGCCGGGGGCTATAACGACGGCTGTTCCGGTTGTGATATCTGCAGTACGCTGCTATGCATGGAATGCTGCTGTAATGCAATGGGCGGCCGCATGTGCTGAAGGATGAGTTGCAATGAATAAACGAAGGCTTACAGCATCCAGGCGGCTTACATTGGGCGCCATGATCGCCGCTTTAACGGTTCTATGTCTGTATGCGGCTGCGGTTTTACCCACCGGACGCATCGTGATGTATTTCCTTTCCTCCATATTTGTCTACGTATTGGCCTGCGAGGGCGCCTACGGCTCGGCGTTGCTGTCCTGTTTTGCAAGCGCTGGCATTGCATTTTTGTTGTTGCCGGATAAACTGCCGGTACTCGCCTATACTTTGCTTCTCGGACATTATGGGATCACCAGAACAGCTCTTCGCTCCCGTATGGACAGTAAACTGTTCCCCATGCTGCTTATGCTACTGTATTGCAATTTTTTTACCGGAGTAGGGTTATACGCTGCAAAAATCCTCTTTGGAAGTATTCCGATTATTTATCCGGATTGGCTGCCTTCCTGGGCGCTCATCCTATTCGTCCAGCTCGGATTCCTGCTGTCCGATGTTTTATATGGCATCGCCTCGCTCATTTATGAAGCCCGCTTGCGTCGTATGATCGTCCCGCGCAGATAGTCCGCATACGTACCCGCCTGCTGCATATCCTCCTTCATGGAGGATTTTTTATTTTACGCGGCGGTATTATTGTAATACCTGCTGTTAATTCCCTACAGAGTGGGAATGATATGTGTAGCGCGGCAGCAGCATTGTCCGCGCATGCCAGCAGGGGAGGCTTGGACCATTGCGCAGCAAGCTGAATGAAAGCGAACAAAACAACCGCCGGGAAAAACGCATGCGCCGCAGGCGTATATTCCTGCGCACATTGTTGGGCATTATGCTGCTGGGACTCTCATTTCTATTGTTTGGCGCCGTATATGTGCTGCGCCTTGACGCCTGGAAAGAATTCGATTCAAATAAAATTCTGGGCGCGCCACAGGCCCTTTTGGTATACGACGGCGCCGGTCAGGAGATCAGTTGCCTATCCGGGCAAGAGACGCGTATCAGCATCTCCATCGATCAGGTGCCTCTGCATGTGCGGCAGGCGTTTATATCCGCCGAGGACACACGGTTTTATGATCATATCGGCGTCGATTTCATACGCATATTTGGCGCCGCCTGGGAAGATATCAAGGCGGGCGGTTACGTACAGGGTGCATCCACCATCAGCCAACAGTTGGTCAAACTCAGCCATTTAAGTACGGAAAAAGTAATGTCCCGCAAGCTTGAGGAAGCTGTTTTGGCGTATCAGATGGAACAGCAGTTTACAAAGGATCAAATATTAGAGATGTATCTGAATTACGTCAATTTCGGCGGCGGTTATTACGGCATCGAAGCAGCAGCTATGGGATATTTTGGCGTACACGCGAGCGAGCTTACGGTGGCGCAGGGCGCGCTCCTCGCCGGCGTGCTCAAAGCGCCCGGACATTATGCCCCGCATTTGCATATGGATGCGAGTATTGAGCGCAGGAATCTGATTCTTCGCCTGATGCAGGAATATGGGTATCTGAGCGCTGAGGAATGCGCGGCTGCGCAATCCGAAGAGGTCGTATTAAAAAGCAACTTAAATAAGGAAGTGCGAGGGTATTATATTGACCTTGCGCTGCAGCAAGCCTGCGCGACGCTGAACATTTCCATGACGGAACTACTGACGGGCGGATATCGAATTCATACCGCAATGGATAGTGCGCTGCAAGACAAATGCGAAGAGATACTAAAGAATAACGAATTATTCCCGCCCGAAGCGCAGGATGCGCAAGCAGCGCTTGTTGTGGTGGATACGCGTACCGGTGGCGTAGCCGCTTTGATGGGCGGCCGGGAAAGCACCACGGCGCTCGAATATAACCGCGCAACTCGTATACGCAGGCAGCCGGGCTCTGTTATAAAGCCTATTATCGCGTATGCACCGGCATTGGAAAACTTTCAGTATACAACGGTCAGCATGCTTTTGGACGAACCAACGGATTTCAACGGGTATGAGCCCGAAAACTTCGGCGATAAATATCGTGGATGGGTTACTCTGCGCGAAGCGGTCGCCTATTCGCTCAATGTACCCGCCGTTAAGGTGCTCTCGAGCATTGGAGTGGATTCCGGGAAGCAGTTCGCGGAGCAGCTCGGCATATCGTTCGAAGCGCAGGATTCAAGCCTGGCGCTCGCCCTGGGCGGGTTTACATATGGAGTTTCCCCATATCAGATCGCAGGGGCGTACGCAACGTTCTCAACAGGCGGCGTATATTCCACCCCCTCTTTAATACTCTCCATCTCCGATTGTAAGGGAAACATGCTATATACCTATACACCGGAGCACAAGCGTGTGATGAGCGAAGAAAATGCTTATATACTCACGGATATGCTGCAGAGCGCCATTGAAGAAGGTACCGGACGCCGCCTGGGCGAGTTAAAGTTCGCGCTCGCTGGCAAAACCGGCACAACCGGCGAAGGAGAAGGAAACCGCGACGCTTGGATGGCGGCGTATAATCCTGAATATGCCGCAGCGGTATGGATGGGATATGACGATGCAGCATCAGGAAAAACATTGCCACACAACGCGACAGGCGGTACATACCCTGCGATGATATTATCCGAGATTTTTACAAAGCTCTATGAAAACGAAACCCCGCCGCAATTCGTGAAGCCTGAGGGTGTGATTGAGGTAAAGCTGGATGGATATACGTTGGAGAACGACCATACCGCTGTGCTCGCAAGCGCGCTTACTCCCACTAATTCCGTCGTGCGTGAGGTATTCACGGCGGGAACGGAGCCAAGCAATGTAAGCCAGTATTGGATCGTCCCCTCCCCTCCTACCCAATTCACAGTGGAACTGAGTGCGGCCGGCCAGCCGATGATCTCTTTTGAGTCACTACAGAGTTTTGTATTGTACCAGCTCTATCGGGAAAGCGGCGGCGTAGCGCAAAAGATCGGGGAATGGCCGGGTACCAGCGGGTTGATACACTACACGGATACTGACGCGCAGGCGGGCAAAACCTATGCTTACTACGTTATACCTGTGCATCCGCAGCTCAAGATAGGCGGCAAACAGGTCGTAGGACCGGCTTCAAAGAAAATCGAACTGAAGGTCCTCACCAACCCGTTCCTGTCGGAAAGGGACGCGGCATAGCAATAAGTTGATCGGAGTTTTGTAAATTCCATATCAGCCGGGCATTGCAAACAAACCGGCGCTATGGTAAAATTGTACTCGCGCCGGAATGATGGAATTGGCAGACGTGACGGACTCAAA
>JAEWWD010000037.1 GCA_023396535.1 Bacillota bacterium | reverse complement strand
TTTGAGCCGTTTATCTGGCAGGTTGGCGGAAAATACACCTACCCGAACGATGCTGGAAAACGCGAATATCACCATAGGCGCGGATTTGAGGACTGCTTCGCCAACGAGCCCAATCTGCCGTTCAAGTCCATACTGTGAATTCCTTTGTACGAAGCCCCAAATTTGACAACCGGAGGTGGAATTTGACGAAATAGAAATCTCGGTCGCATACTGCTTGGCAAGTCACTAATAAAGGAGGGGTATTATGAACATCATACTTTCCGTCTGGAGTTTTTTCGCAAAGAACATACTCCAGCAACCGGCGTATTTTATCGGACTGATGGTCCTCATCGGCAGCCTTCTGCTCAAAAAATCAGCACATGAAACGCTCGCAAGTTTTATCAAAGCAGTCGTCGGGTACATGATTCTATCCGTCGGCTCCGGCGGCCTGGTCAACAGCTGTCGGCCCATACTCGCCGGCTTTAACGACAAGTTCCACATGTCCGCGGTCGTTATCGATCCGTATTATGGACAAAGCGCAATCAATTCCGCATTGACCGATGTCGGCAAATCATTCTCCCAAGTCATGGCGCTGCTGTTGATTGCATTTATTTTTAATATATTGTTGGTGGCGTTCCGGAAAGTCACGAAAATCAGGTCCGTATTCACGACTGGCCATATTCAGGTGCAGCAATCGGCCCTGGCATACTGGATCGTGCTGACCGCTTTTCCAAGCCTCGGCGAAACGCAATATCTGATACTGATGGGCATCCTTCTCGGTACATATTGGGCGGTGGGCTCCAACCTGACGGTGGATATTACCCAGAACCTGAGCGACGGCGGCGGCTTCTGCATTGCACATCAGCAGATGTTCGGCATCAAGCTTACAGAATGGCTCGCGCCGAAAATAGGCGGTAAAAAGAGCAAGCGGCTGGAGGATATTGAGCTGCCCGGCTGGCTTTCCATTTTCAACGAGAATGTGGTGGCGACCTCCATCATCATGCTGATATTCTTCGGCTCCATCATTTTGATACTCGGCAAAGACTTCCTGATCGAAAATAAGTTCATGGCCGAAGGCTCCAGCTATTTCTTCTATATTTTGAGCTTTGCGCTGAATTTTGCGGTATACCTCACCATTTTGCAGCTTGGCGTCCGCATGTTCGTATCCGAGATGACGGAATCCTTCCAGGGCATCTCACAGAAACTGCTGCCCGGCGCCATCCCCGGCATCGACGTGCCTGCCGTGTACGGGTACGGCTCGCCCAACACAATTACGCTGGGCTTCATCGCCGCCGCCATCGGACAGTTTATCGGTATAATCGGCCTGATACTGTTCAAGAGCCCGGTGTTGATCGTTGCGGGGTTCGTGCCCATGTTCTTTGGCGACGGCACGCTTGCCGTATTTGCCAACCATAAGGGCGGCGTGAAAGCCGCGTTCATCATTCCGCTGATCACCGGTATCATCGCCGTACTCGGCAGCGCAACATTCGCAGCCTACCTCGGCCTTGCAAAATATGGCGGCTTTAACGGACTGTTTGACTGGGTCACCGTCTGGCAGGGATTTGCCTTTATTCTGAAATACGCGCAATACATCGGCGTGGGTATCATCGTCATACTCCTTCTGGTCATACCGCAGATACAGTACGCGCGCAATAAGGATACGTATTTCATGATAACGGACGATTACGAAGCCTACAAAGCATACAAGGAGAAGACAAGCGCACAGGGTTGAGTAACAGCGTTTTCGCGGTATAATGTTCAATAAGGGGGGATCAAACATGTTAAACATTATTGTTGCTTGCGCGAATGGAGCAGGATCAAGCCTTATGCTTAAATTTACGGTTCAGCAGGTTATGAAGGAACTCGGGCTGGAAGCCAAGATCCACCATTGCGCCATATCCGAGGCAAAAAGCATAGCGCCGCGATATGACATCGTCGTCACAGCTTCGAATTTTGTGAAAATGTTCGATTCCGCCAAGGCAAAAGGCGTCACGGTAATCGGCATAAAAAATGTGGTTTCCGCTGCCGAATGCAAGGAAAAGCTTTTGGAAAGCGGCGCTATTACAAAATAAGGCCGTTATCGTCGAACCCGACCAAAGCAGCTTTTTCGCAGCTTATTATAGGAGATCATTGACTGGCAGCCGCAGAATGTGCGGACAGAAGCAGTCCGAAAGTAACGGATTTGAACCTGATCCGGTTACCGTCCGGGCGAACTTGTGTGCATATCCTGCGGCTGTCAGAATTCGTAAACCCTGTGTCCATGAGTATTGCCGGAAACAGATGTCTAAGAAGCGAACGTCAGCAAAACAAACGAAACAGACATATTGAGGTTACAAAATGAAAGTTACATTGTTGCTGGAGAATACCAGCCTGTTTGGAAAATACTATAACGCGGAGCATGGGTATTCCGCCTGGATAGAAGACGACGACATCAAAGTGCTCTATGACTGCGGCTTTTCCGATAAGTTTATAAAGAACGCAGAAGCCTTGGGGATCGATCTGCGCACCGCCGATTATGTTGTTTTATCCCACGGTCACAGGGATCATATCTGCGGCTTGAAATATCTCTTAAAATATTACCGGGATATGGCTATGGCCAGAAAGCCGGTCATGCTGTTCACAACGGAGGATCTGTTCCTCAAAAGATTTAACTTCAAAAAGAAGCATTCTTCGGGCATGGACGTCAGCCGTGAACTGTTGGATCAGTATTTTGACGTGCGCGTCACACCGGGGCCCTTATGGCTGACAGAGAACCTCTGCTATATGGGCATTACCGAGCGGACCAATGATTTTGAGCACATCGTGCCGCAGGTGGCCAAAATACTGAAAAATGGCGAGTGGACGGACGACGTCGTCGACGAGGACACGCAATTTGCGTATAAGCATAAGAACGGCGAGGACGTCAGCGTGGTCGCGGCCTGCGCGCATTACGGCATATGCAATATCATGGAATATGCGAAAAAGCTGACCGGCGCGAAGCGGATCCATACCTATCTGGGCGGTTCGCACCTGCGCATAGACGAAGTTCCCCAATCGCAGGTGGATAAAACCTGCGAATATGTCAAAAGGCAGAATATTCAGAACTTTTATATCTGTCACGATACCGACCTGCACTGCAAGCTCGCCCTGTGGAATACCCTTCCGGAGGCCAGCAAGGAAGCGGGCGTTTCGCTGGTTGTTGAGTGCAACTAACAGCGGACGTCTAATTTCGTGACAGCCGCTGTCCGTCGCCCGTAGAAATATCCCCCTTTGATATGCACAAACTGCCGGGCCCCGCGCTCACATGTGAGCGCGGGGCCCGGCAGCATATCTGTTCGAAATATCGTTCGAAGCCGTTACGGCGTTTAAAAGGACTTCTTAATCTTCCCCCAGCACCTCAGCCGTATCAAACCCGTCGTAGCGCACGCGCACCAACGCGAGCCCGTACGCGGGCGCGGTCGCGCCCGCGTCGGAACGGTTGCCGCTACATAGCGCCGCGCGCATAGCCGTTTCGGGAAGGGTTCCCTTCGCGATATCCAGCATGGTGCCCGCCAGTATGCGCACCATGTTGTATAAAAACCCGCTGCCCTCCACGTCGTAGGTCAATATGCTTCCCTGCCGCGTCCATTCGGAACGGTATATTTCGCGTACCGTGTTTTCCATGCTGCTTCCCGACGCCATGAACGCGCGGAAGTCGTGCGCGCCAACGATTTCTTTCGCCGCGCGGCGGAGCTTATCCTCGTCGATATGCCCGTGCACATGCAGCGCCGTATTGCGTAAAAACGCGCGGGCGTGCGGGCCGGTCACGATGGTATACCGGTATTGCTTGCCTTTCACGTCAAACCGGGCGTGGAAGCCCTCCGGCGCTTCATCAGAATACCGCACGCGGATATCCGGGGGCAAGCCGGTGTTGAGCGCAAAAGCGAACTTATCCGCCGGCATGCGGGCGTTCGTATCGAAGTGCGCCACCTGCGCGAGCGCGTGCACGCCGCTGTCCGTGCGCCCGGAAGCGTGCACCGCGATGCGCTCGCCGACTACGCGGGCAAGCTGTTCTTCCACCAGTTGCTGCACGGCGACGCCGTTGGGCTGTGTCTGCCAGCCGACGTAGGCGGTGCCGTCGTATTCCAATATGAGGCGTATGCGTCGCATGGCGTTTCCCTCGTTATCGAGCGCCCAGCGCGCGCACGGCCCCTGTCCCCGTGACCTGCACAAAGCCGAGTTCGATTTCCCCTTCCACCAGATACAGCGTAACGACGTCGTCGTCCCCCACGTTCGCCATCACCAGCGTTACCTGCCCCGCGCGGTCGATATCCGAAGGGAACCCCGCGCTTTTTGAGGCGGCGACCGCCTCCGCAAGCTCCGTTTCAGGAAGTAGCGCGCGTATGCTGGTATCGTTCCACACGCCGGCGGGATACAGATCGTCCGGATGCAGCGCGTAGCCGAATTCGTTCACCGTGCGGCATAGCCGCGCGCCCTCACTCGTGGCGGAGAGATGCGCGTTCCACAGGAACGCAGCGACGAGCAGCGCGCCCGCTGCGATCAGCAGTATCCATTTGCCGCGCTTGCCGATCATAACAGCGCCTGCAGCAGCAGGATGCCCGCGCCCATGCCGCACACGACGAACGCCGCCGCCGCGTCCGCGCCGGTGAAGCGCAGCACATGCATGCGCGTGCGCCCCTCGCCACCGTGATAACAGCGGGATTCCATGGCCATGGCCAGTTCGTCCGCGCGCCGGAAGGCCGAGACGAACAGCGGCACGAGTATGGGGATCATGCTTTTCGCGCGGTTGATGAGGTTGCCGCTTTCAAAATCCGCGCCGCGCGCGATCTGCGCCTTGCGGATTTTATCCGCCTCCTCCATCAGCGTGGGGATGAAGCGCAGGGCGATGGTCATCATCATGGCCAGCTCGTGCGCCGGGAAGCCGAAGCGTGAGAAGGGCTTGAGCAGCAGTTCCAGCCCGCCCGTCAGCGTGATGGGCGAGGTGGTCAGCGTCATCAGCGACGTGCCGCCCACCAGCAGTATCAGACGAAGCGAAATATACACGGCCTGGCGCAGCGCTTCCTGCGTGACGCGCAGGAAGGAATACTCAAACAGCACCGTTTCGCCCGGCGTCAGAAACAGGTTCACAAAGAACATGAACAGCAGCAGCATGCGCAGCGGCTTGAGCGAGCGTATGACGTACGATACGGGTACCTGCGCCAGCAGCGTCACCAGCACCACGAACAGGGCGGGCACCAGAAACAGCCACAGCGACTGCACGAGGAACACCACCACGATGTACAGCAGCATGAGCAGTATCTTGGTGCGCGGATCCAGTCTGTGTATGGGAGAATTTCCCGGGAAATACTGTCCCAGGGTGATGTTGGTCATGGCGATGTCCGTCCTCCTTGGTAAACGGGAATGTTGAGGGCTTTTATGCCCACAGTTCACAATGGTCGCACTCGCCCAAACGGGCTTGTGCTTCCTTGCTCACTGGGCCTTCGCTTCGCTTGCTCCGCCACTGGCGGCGCTCAGCTTCGGCCCCCAAGCTCCCACCAAAGGGCCTCAGGCCCTTTGGAAACCCTCCCGCAAACGCCCATGGGCGTTTGCAAAATAATATATATAGAGGTTGTGCAGTCGGCGCTCAAAGCAAGCATTAATGTTAATTCGGAGAAATTCCCGAAGGATATTTCTTCCTTCATTGTTCATTGTTCATTGTTAATTATTCATTGTTCATTGCGCAAGCGCACTGGCGCCTATGCCCTTAAACACCGTCTCGGCCTGCGGGGCGAAGCTCCGTATCAGCCGTTCCAGCAGATCAAGCCCTGCGAGCACGGCGTCCGTTTCCACGCCCGCGGGGGCGTATACGGTATAGAGCGTATCCACAGTATCCGCCGTGATGCGGGTCCGCTCGTCCGGACCGCGCAGTATGCTGGAGATTATGCCGTCCGCGTCGGCGATATACGCGTCGCCGCCGACCGCCGCCGTGTCCCGGCCGGATATGGACGTGTACGCTTCCCCCCCGGCGGCAGTGCACAGCCGGACGGGCAGACCGAGCTTTTTCAAATCGTGCCCCGCCGTGAGCAGCATGGAGAAGAGCTCCGCTGCGAACATGGCGCTGACGAGCGGCGTCTCGGCGTCAAACCCCTTATCTGCGCGCAGCACGGATTCAAGCTGCTGTATGAGCGGGTAATTCTGGCCGAATTTCTTGTAATACGCGGCGTATGCGTCCACCGGCGGTATCGTCCGGAGCGTTTTCCTGTCCATTCCGCCAAAGCGCTCCCGCATAAGGACGACGGCCTCCGCCTCCGCCGTGCGGTACGCGTCCAGCGGCACTGTCGGGGCGCAGCCGCGCATGGCGAGCAGGCCAATGCACATGCCGACAGATGCGGCGCCGTCCTGTACCTGAAACAGTTCCTCCAGCATAACGAAACCCTCCGTTCAGTTTAATGCCGCAAGCAGGTAGTTCCCCACATCTTCTTCCAGATACAGCCCGGCCGGGGCATTTACTCCACGCTTGCGCAATTCCACCGCCAGCCTGGCCGCCTGCGGAATATCCAGCCCTATCTCTATCAGGCTCTCGGGGTTTGAGAATACGCGCTCCGGCGTATCCGCTCTCACCAGCTCGCCTTTGCGCAGCACGGCGATGCGGTCGGCGTATTTAGATACGTCGTCCATGGAGTGCGATACCATGACGATGGCGCAGCCCGTCTTTTCGCGCAGGTTCTGCAGCAGGTCAATGACGGCGCGCCTGCCCCGCGGGTCCAGCCCCGCCATGGGCTCGTCCAGAAGCAGATACCTCGGGCGCATGGCGATGATGCCCGCGAGCGCCGCGCGGCGCTTTTCGCCGCCGGATAAATCGAACGGCGACTTCTCCGCGAATATGTCGGGCGCAAGCCCGACAAGCAGCAGCGCCTCTTCCACGCGGGCGGGGATCTCCTGCTCGCTCACGCCGAGGTTTTTCGGGCCGAACGCCACGTCCTTGAACACCGTTTCCTCAAACAACTGGTATTCGGGGTACTGGAACACCAGCCCCACGCGGCTGCGTGCCTGTGCGCGCTGCTTCCTGTCCGAAAGATCGAACCCGTCCACCAGCACGCGGCCGCTTGAAGGCTGCATGAGCC
>JAEWWD010000312.1 GCA_023396535.1 Bacillota bacterium | reverse complement strand
CACCGACGGCTTGCTGGATCAGAAATCCAGCCGACTTACGGAGGAAGAACTGGAAAGACGAGTGATGCGCCAATCGGGAGAGGCTTTGCTGAGCAGCTTGGAGAAACAGGTGCTCATCGATCATGAGGACGATGTTTGCATGCTGCTGATTACGCGGTTACCGGCTGAGGACGCTGTGAACAATCCATAAATAATTTTATATCCGGCTGCATGGCGGCTGTTAAAACGGGAATACATACAGTATAATAAGCATACATCGGTGTGAAAGGCGGATTGCTTGAACGCGGGTTCGGTATCCTCTGTTTTCACCGTTTTGTATACATGTGATGGCCGGGTGCCGTGGGGGGCGCTGCCGGAGGGGGTGCAAGAATGTCCTATGACGAAATTGTGAATGCCATAGCGAGCGGCTTTGGCCAGTTTTCGTTTGGGGACGCAATGGATATTCTCATCATCGCATGGCTTTTGTACAAACTCATTATATGGACAAAAGAAACGCGGGCATATCAGGTTGTAAAAGGCTTTGCCATATTGTCGCTTTCTTATTTCTTAAGTCAGATATTTGCGCTGCATACTCTGAGTTTTTTGCTGGGCACGCTGGTGCAGTCCGGTATTATCGTGATTGTAATATTATTCCAGCCTGAAATCCGGCGCGCGTTTGAGCATATTGGAAGGGGACGTCTGTTTGACCGGTCTGTTTGGACTGGATTTGGCAGGGAAACAGCGGATACCGTGCGCGAGTTGCACAAGGCCGTTCTGAGCATGGCCCGCCGCAGGGTGGGCGCGCTGATCGTGCTGGAGCAGACAGTCGCGCTGGGGGATATCATATCTACAGGAACGCGCATAGAAGGCCTCGTATCCAGTTCCCTTATCGAAAATATATTTGAACCCAACACGCCGCTTCACGACGGCGCGGTTATCATACGTAACGATACCATTGTCGCCGCTGGATGCTTTCTGCCTCTTTCGGACGATGTGGATATCGCGCGGGAACTTGGCACGCGGCACAGGGCGGCGCTGGGAATTTCCGGCGTATCCGACAGCGTGACGCTTGTCGTATCGGAGGAAACAGGCATCATATCCGTCGCGCAGGACGGGAAACTGATGCGGTATATCGATTCAAAGGCGCTCAAGGATTTGCTCGATAACGTCTATCAAAAGGATCGCAGCAATTCGTTTGCGTGGCTCGTACGGAGGAACAAGGATGGAAAATAAGAATGAAACCGGCAAAAAGGTTGGAACATTCTTTAAAAATCTGTTCCTGAAAAATATCGGCGTCAAAATAGTGGCGCTGTTTTTCGCAACCGTGCTCTGGGGCGTCGTGCTGACACTGCAAAATCCCAGCCGCGTGAAGACGATACAGAACGTTCCCCTCAGCTTTGCCGGAGAAGCGGATTTGCAGGCAAGGGATCTTGTAGTGCGAGGAAACCCCCTGGCGGGTATGGAGGGTATCACCGTTCGGGTGAGCACGCCTATTACGAATTATGCGGAATTGAGCGCGGACTATATTTCGGCATCCGTTAGCCTTAATAATGTAAAATCTGCCGGAATATGGGAATTGCCGGTCAACGCCATTGTATCCGCGCGGCTTGCGGATACGCAGGTGGCAAGCTATACGCCCGAGAAAATCACAGTAGAGGTGGATGTGCTTACGACGAAAACAGTGCCCGTCGAGGCATACTATGAGGGAGCGTTGCCTAACGGCTATTGGGGCGCGCCGGCGGAGCTCAGCATGTCTTATGTGAATATCCGCGGCCCCAAGCAGGACATCGAACATGTGACGCGCGCCATCTGTAAGATACAGATGACGGACCGCAAGCAGAGCTATAATGATGCGGTTACCGTGACTCCTCTTGATGAAAACGGCAACGAAATGGATCCTTCGCTGTTTTTAGGCAGCCTGCCTGCCGTTACGGTAAAAATGACGGTATATCCCATGAAGCGGGTGCCCGTGAACGTGACGGATTCGTTGCTCGGCGCGGATAACCTGCCAGCTAATTATAAACTGTACGCTGCCACCGCAACGCCCGCTACACTGGATATTGTGGGCGACGCCGCGGCGCTTGAAGGTATCGATTCCCTGATGCTGGCCGGTCTTGACGTTGCGGGCCGCAAGGAATCTATCCACGAAACGCTGCCCGTACAGGTGCCTGCCGGCGTGACGCTGCTGGGCAGCGACGGCGAGGTGGAGGTGTTTGTGGATATTCGCGAAAAGACCAGCAGCAAACGCTTCGAGGCGGTACCTATCGTATTCAGCAGCCTGGCCAAGGGGCTGAAGGCTTCGATCAGCAGCGAGGCTACGGATATTGACGTATCCGGCCGCATCAGTTTGGTGGATCTTTTGGAGCGCAACGACGTGGAAGCTTTCGTGGACCTGAAGGGGCTCAAGGAGGGCACGTATGAGCTGGATGTCAGCGTATATCTTGGCAATGACGAGACGACGCTGGAGTTGATGTCCGTTTTGAGCGTATCGAAAGTTTCCGTCAACATAGAAAAGGCCTGATGAACGGGGAAACTGCAAGCTGGAAAGGCGCCCTGAACAGGCGCCTTTTTGATGAGGATCGTTCATAATGGCAAACAGAAAGTGAGGCAAGCATGGCGCTGCTGTTATCGGATATCAAAATGCCTGTCGAAGCGCAATGGGGAGAACTGCCCGCGCTGATAGCCGCGCAGTTCAGCCTCCCTGCGCAAAGCGTACTGGCGGCGCGCATCGTACGGGAATCGTTGGACGCGCGCAGGAAGAACGACATCCATTTTCGAGTATCCGCCGTGGTCCAGTTGGAACCCGTATGGCAAAACCGTCTGCTCAAACGCAAGGATGCGCGGGTGGCGGTATACGAAGCAGCTCCCGAATATGGGCTTCCTGTTGGGAACGAACAGCCGCGCGGGCGAATCGTGGTAGTGGGATTAGGCCCCGCCGGGCTGTTCGCCGCCTATTTCCTCGCGCAGGCCGGATATAAGCCGCTTGTAGTGGAGCGCGGCCGCGAGGTAGCGCAGCGTAGGGCGGATGTGCAGCGTTTCTGGAACGGAGGTCCTCTTGACGAACAGAGCAACGTCATGTTCGGCGAAGGCGGCGCCGGCGCGTTTTCCGACGGAAAGCTGACCGCGCGCAGCAAGGATCCCCGGACGCAAGTGGTGCTGGATACACTTGCCAAACACGGCGCGCCGGGCGATATCGTCTATCAGGCCAAGCCGCATATCGGCACGGATCTCCTGCAGGGCGTCGTGCAGAACATGCGCGAAGCAATCTGCCGCATGGGCGGGGAGGTGCGCTTTGAGGCGCGTATGAGCGATCTGCACCTGCAGGATGGTGCGCTTGTATCCGTAGACATCATGGAACAGGGTAAAAAGGAGCGCATCCCCTGCGCGGCGTGTGTGCTCGCAAGCGGGCAGGCCGCGCGCGACGTATATGAACTGCTGCTGGAGAAGGGACTGACGCTCATTCCCAAATCGTTTGCGGTGGGCGTGCGCATAGAGCATCCGCAGGGCATGATCGACAGGGCGCAGTACGGCGCGCTTGCGGGGCATCCTCGCCTGGGCGCGGCGGAATATCGCCTGACGGCGAAAAGCGGACCGAGGGGCGTGTATACATTTTGCATGTGCCCCGGCGGGCATGTCGTGGCCGCTTCCTCGCAGGAAGGCGAGGTGGTCGTCAACGGCATGAGCGACCGCGCCCGCAATGGCAAAAATGCAAATTCGGCCATAATCGTGCAGGTCGGGCCGGAGGATTTCGGGTATGGTCCGCTCGACGGCGTTCGCTTTCAGCGGGAACTGGAGCGCGCGGCATATTTGGCCGGCGCTTCAAATGGCGTGTATTGTGCGCCCGCGCAACGGCTGGAGGATTTTCTTGCAGGTAGGGAAAGCAAGTCGTTTGGCGATGTAAAGCCCACGTACCGGCCTGGCGTTACGATGCATCGGCTGGATACGCTGCTGCCCGATTTCGTGGCTAACGGCATACGTGACGGTATAGCAGGATTTTCCCGCCAATTGCACGGTTTTGATCTGCCGGACGCCGTGATGACGGCGGTGGAAAGCCGTACCAGCTCGCCTGTGCGCATACTGCGGGATGAGCGCGGCGAAGCGGCGGGCGCCCCAGGCCTTTTCCCGGTGGGGGAGGGCGCCGGTTATGCGGGGGGAATCGTCAGCGCCGCGGTGGACGGTATGCGGGCGGCCGAACGCATAGCGGCGAGATATAAGCCACAGCCCTGACAACAAAATTGCGTATGCAAAATATACAATCTGAAAATGCGTTTCATTCCCGCCTAAATTGAGGTATAATTTTTGCTGGATATATCGGGAATGTTCGTGCGGAGGTGAAGCGGTGAAGCAATATTACGTCATGATAGGCAATTTCGGAAGCGGCAAAACCGAATTATCGCTTAACTTTGTCATCAACGCCGCGAAAACGGGCAAAACCGTGCTGGTGGATCTGGATATTATCAATCCTTATTTCCGTTCGGCGGAACGCAAGGAGGAATTGCAACGGGCGGGCGTTAAGCTGTTATACCCGCTGTATGCCCTGTCAACGGTTGATATTCCGGCCCTGCCGCCGGATATTTATTCGGTATTTGTGGGCGATTATGACACGGTTGTGTTCGATGTGGGGGGAGACCCTGCCGGCGCCACCGCGCTGGGACAGTATAAAGCCAATTTCAGCGCTCTGCCCGAGGGCGCGCTGCAGGTGCTGTACGTAATAAACGCGCACAGGCCCATGTCGTCGACGCCGGAGCAGGTGCTGGACATGATACACAGGATCAGTTATCGTTCCCGCCTTTCCATCACGGGGCTTGTCAACAACGCCAACCTTTCCTATGAAACCAAAGGGGAGGATTTGATTGCAGGCTACGACCTTCTCAAAGTGGTTTCCGAGCAGACGGGTATTCCCGTTGTTTACACATCCGGGACGCGGGCGACGCTTGACGAGTATCTCTCCCTCGCGAAAGAGAAGGGGCTGGACAGCCGTTATATCGGCGATCCTATGGAACTTACCATCTATATGCACCGTGATTGGGATAGATTCACGCAATATGGAATATGACGCCGTGCCCGTTGGGCGTGCGGATGAAATCCGCCGCCTTCATTATGCGGGCGGCGATGCGTTTATATAAAATCTGGCATCAGGAAAGAGAGGTTGAATAGCAAATGGCCGTGGTTACCATCAACGAAGAACGCTGTAAGGGCTGCGGACTCTGCGTGCGCGCATGCCCCAAGAAGATCATGCAGTTGTCAAAGTCAAAGCTGAACGCCAAAGGATATCATCCCGCGGAGGTAATCGATATGGCGGCGTGCATCGCATGCGCATCCTGCGCGCGCACATGCCCGGACGTCGTGATCCAAATCGAGAAGTAAGGAGATAGCGCTATGGCAAAAAAATTAATGAAGGGCTGCGAAGCGATTGCGGAGGCCGCCATACAGGCAGGCTGCCGGTTCTTTTTCGGCTATCCCATCACGCCGCAGAACGATATTCCGGAATATATGTCCGCCCGTATGCCCAAGGTGGACGGCTGCTTCCTGCAGGCTGAAAGCGAGGTAGCGGCCATCAATATGGTGTACGGCGCCGCCGGTGCGGGCGCGCGGGTTATGACCTCCTCGTCCAGCCCGGGTATCAGCCTGAAAATGGAGGGCATCTCTTACATCGCGGGCGCAGAGTTACCCTGTGTCATCGTGAATATGATGCGCGGAGGCCCGGGCCTTGGGTCCATACAGGCGTCCCAGGGCGACTATTTCCAGGCCACGAAGGGCGGCGGCCACGGCGATTATCATCTTGTCGCCTACGCGCCGGCATCCGTACAGGAAGCTATCGACCTGATGCAGACCGCGTTCGACGTGGCGGATAAATATCGTACGCCGGTCATGGTGCTGGCGGACGGCATCATCGGCCAGATGATGGAGCCCGTGGAAATCAAGCCCGGCGGAAACAGCAATCCCGTGAAAAAGGATTGGGCGACGACGGGCTGGAGTCAGGAAAAATCCGATAGGCCCCGCTCGGTAGTCAATTCGCTCTACATCGAAGTGGAAGAGCTCGAAGAATTGAACAATCGTTTGCAAGCCCATTACGCTGATATAGCGAAGAATGAAACGCAGGTTGAGCTGTATAACCTCGAAGGCGCGGAATATGTAGTCTGCGCGTACGGCACCGTGGCGCGTATCTGTAAAACGGCTATCGCCCAGCTCGCGAAAAAGGGCGTAAAGGTCGGCCTGGTACGGCCCATCACCATATGGCCGTTCCCCACTGAGGCCGTGCACGACGCCGTCACAGCACCGGGCGTAAAGAAAGCGCTTTGCGTGGAAATGAGCGCCGGCCAGATGATCGAGGATGTGAAGCTGGCCGTTAACGGAGAAAAGGAAGTCGAGCTTCTCGGGCATCCCGGCAGCCGCGTGCCCACCGCCGAGGAGATCGCCGACAGAATCTTGCAGATGAGGGGGGCTTAACAATGGCAGTCGTATTCAAAAAGACCCCGGTTCTTACCGATACGGTGATGCATTACTGCCCAGGCTGCGGCCATGGCATCGTGCATCGCCTGGTCGCGGAAGCGATTGAGGAATTACATTTACAGGACAGGGCAGTCGGCGTAGCACCTGTGGGATGCGCCGTGTTCGCCTACAGATATTTCAACATCGATATGCAGGAAGCCGCGCATGGCCGTGCGCCTGCGGTCGCGACGGGCATCAAGCGCGTGCTGGGGCCGGAGAGCTGCGTGTTTACGTATCAGGGCGACGGCGACCTCGCGTCTATAGGCACCGCCGAGATCGTGCAGGCTGCGCATCGCGGCGAAAAGATCACGACCATATTTATCAACAACGCGATTTATGGCATGACGGGCGGTCAGATGGCGCCCACCACGCTGGTCGGCCAGAAGACGACGACCTCGCCCTACGGCCGAGATAAGGAGCACTGCGGCAGCCCCATCCGCATGTCTGAAATGCTCGCTACCATCGAAGGCTCGGCGTATATCGAGCGTGTGGCGGTCAACTCCACGGCGAACATCGTACGCGCCAAGAAAGCCATCCGCAAGGCGTTTGAAACGCAGATGGCGGGCAAGGGCTTCTCCATGGTGGAGGTGCTGTCCACCTGCCCGACCAACTGGGGCAAATCCGCGACCGAGGCCATGGATTGGGTAGAGACCGATATGATCCCGTACTACCCGCTGGGCGTCATGAAGGAGGTATAAGCATGCTGGAGCAAAATCTTTTTGCGGGCTTTGGCGGACAGGGCGTCCTCCTGATGGGACAGCTCCTCGCCTACGCGGGTATGCTGGAAGATAAATATGTATCCTGGCTTCCTGCTTACGGCCCCGAAATGCGCGGCGGCACGGCAAACTGCAGCGTCAACATATCGGATGAACCGATCGGTTCCCCCGTGGTCAGCAAGGCGACGACCGTCGTGGCCATGAACCGCCCGTCCCTTGATAAATTCGAGCCTGCTGTGCAGCCGGGGGGTATGCTGTTCATCAACAGCTCTATCATCGATAAGAAGGCGGAGCGTAGCGACATTCAGGTATACTATGTTCCCTGCAACGAAATCGCGGAGGAACTGGGCAACGGCCGCGTGGCCAACATGGTCATGCTGGGCGCGTATATCGCCAAAACCAAGTGCGTGGATATCGAGAACGTGCTGACGGCTCTGCTCAACAAGCTGGGCGAGAAGAAGGCGCACCTAATCCCGCTCAACCGCGAAGCGCTGCTCAAGGGCGCCGCCGCGGTGGAATAGTATACAGTATCGGAACAATTATAAAGGCGGAGCAAATGCTCCGCCTTTCGTCATCCTAATTTGTTTACCTGAACCCGCCGGCCATACTGCGCGAGCGCGTCCGGGGTGAGAAGGACCTGCGAT
The DNA here is from genome assembly GCA_023396535.1 of Bacillota bacterium. Classification (GTDB taxonomy): domain Bacteria; phylum Bacillota; class Clostridia; order Christensenellales; family CAG-138; genus JAEWWD01. The sequence continues at coordinate 209 of JAEWWD010000312.1, read as the reverse complement.
GATTCCGCGTGCCGTTGCGGTTGTACCCGAGGTTCGCGGTTTTGGCCTTTTCTTCCGCGGTTTCGGGGCATTCCAGCTCCGGGCCTGTCGGTATGATCATGGCGCGGATGCCGCGCATCATGGTTTTGAGCTGCGCGCGTTCTTCAGGATAAATTAACGTGTGGGCAATACCGCTCTGGTCCGCGCGGCCGGTGCGGCCAATGCGGTGC
>JAEWWD010000310.1 GCA_023396535.1 Bacillota bacterium | reverse complement strand
AGCAGGCTATAACTAATTCGCGCATTTTTTTAACCTGAAATGTCTTCTTTACTGCCGCTTTTTTCTTGATGATACTTAATCATATACCGATATCTGTATACTTGTCAACGAGTTTTTGCACACGATTTCATAAAAGCGTATAAAAGAAAGCGCCAAAAAAGGTGACCGTATTCTGCCCATTGATATAGGGAAGCCCGCAGGCGGCCGCAAGCTCATAAACGGCTACTCCGTATGTCTCCAGGCTGGCCATGGCTTGTTCCGGATGGCGGCAGGGCTCGCCCGTGCGCCTGGCGCAAACTTCGCATACGTGGCAGCCGCCCGCGCCCAGATGCAGCGTCCTTGAGAACGGCATAGAAGCAAACCGCTCGGAAATACGCCGCGCCAACTGATTGTGGCGCTTGCCGGCCTCCATCATGCCCTCAAAATCGTAACTGTCTTCCAGTTCCCCTACCGTCTGGTACACGATGGCGGTTTCAAATTCCTTCGCATACGCGATCAGCGTATCGATATCGCCGGCATCCGGCGGGCACATCCAGCATTTCCCGTAATTTCCGCAGGCGTTTGAAGAACACAGGGAACGAAAGCCGCAATCAAAACGAATCTCTTTCACGGGGATCGCGCCTGCGCGCGCCGCGCCCAATTCCAGCACGGTTTGTATGAGTGCGCTTTCGCTTATAGGGTCCATGTTATACCTGCCACTGCGTATTTGTAAGCAATTTGCGTGCGCGTACAGTGGAAAACCCCCGGTTTTTCTCCGTTTCGTTTTCCATATCGCGCGGGTTTACGCCACATTCGGCGTAAATCTGGTTGGCGCCGGACATCAGGCACAGTTCATCCGGTTCATGCACGCCCATCGCGCGCTGCGGCCGTGAAACAAGCACGGTGACGGCGCAAATCTTCGCGAGCTGCGCCGCCGTGATCTCCCCATATTCAGCAAGCGGAGTACCCGGCACAGCAATGCGTTTCATAACCGCCATCACGTCGACCGGATACTCGCGGATACGCAGCATCTCCTGCACGAGCTCTTCGGGCGTATGTTCGGGGCCGATGGGCTCCACGCAATAATACAGTTCCAGCCCCGCGTCACGCACGGCGTTGAGCGTATTCACGCGCGCCTCTGGAGAAGCGCCCGTATCCACGCCTTCGCGCAGACGATGAATGTGATAAACGCCGGTAAAGCCCGCGTCTTTGAGTGAGCGCGCGTAGTTGAAATCAAAGTCGCCGACATTTGCGACCAGGCGCATATCTTGCGGCAAAACGGCGCGTACCGCGCTCCCGTATTCCAGAAACCGCTCCTGAGAAAACTCGGCGGTGGTCATTAAAAACAAATCCTGAATGCCGGAAAAAGCAAGCGCTTTAGCCTGCGCCACGACCTCGTCCATGCTTTTAACGGAAACAACCCGTGCGCTTAGTACGCTTTTGGCAAGGCTGCAGAATTTGCAGTTGATGCGGCAGCCCTGCGCATCGATGCCGATCTGTGCGAATACCATACCTTTTCCCTTGAAAGTTTGCCGCGCATACGCGTCGGCAACAAAAAGCAGGGTATAGTAATCTTCACTGTTGACAGGAATGCGCAGCAACTCCGTTGCCTGCGCCGCGTTAAGCGCGCGGCCGTTCCTTGCATCGGACAGAATATTCCCGGTCATACTTCCACCTCAAGTATATAGCCGCCGTACCATTCGGCCGCCGTTTTCACAGCCTTACGCAGCGGCATGCCTTTTCCCGCGAGCAGCGTCAGCCGGTTGGTCGTTTCGCCCGCCCAAGGCAGAAGCTGCACGACAGGCCCGGTACAGTCGACTAAAAAATCTCCCTCTTTGAGCGTGACAAGACCCTTTATGCGATAGGTGTCTTCCGCAAGCATCGCAAGGCATCGCTCCATGGCTTCTTTGGGCATGGTTTTTGCGATCAGCATGGAGGCTTTTTGAAGCGTAATGTCGCGGGCCGCCGCGGCTTCCTCCACATTGGGCACAGGCGTAATATAAGCAAGCCATTCCGGCTCTATCCGCCCGTGCCGCGTACGCTCGATATGCGCGGCGGGGTTTGCCTGCAGGATAAGTTGTTCCGCTGTTTCGCACTGCTCTATGGAAGCCAGGTCGGTCTTGTTGAGTAAAACCAGGCTGGATACGGCGATCTGCCTCGGGCACATGCGCGCCGTAGAAAAGACTTTCTCCAACCGCGACGCGTCCGCCAGGCAGACGCTTCCCTGATAGGATATTGCGGGATAGGACGAAAGCACATGCCGTATGTTGGTAGGGTCGGACAGGCCGCTCGCTTCCGCGATCACGGCGTCGGGCTGTGTCTGCAATACCTGCTGCAGCGCTTCTTCGAACTTATCCAGACGGCAGGAGCAGAATATGGAGCCGTTGTTGATTTGGTCGAGCACAGCCCCGACGTCCTGCAATAAAGCGCCGTCCACGCCCGCCTTCCCGAATTCGTTGATGATCAGATGAATCCGCTGCGGCGCAAGCAGCCGGATAAAATTTTTGAGAAATGTGGTCTTCCCTGCGCCAAGGAATCCCGTAACGAGATAAAACTTGATCATCGGGGCCGGCCTCCGCCCGGGACAGACAGATCGATTACAGGAACTCGTCGATGGCCGACGTCAGCTCCTCTTTGCTGGGGATGATGGATGAGAATTTCAACGCGCCGTTGATATAGATGCAGGGCAGGTTTTTTACGCCCAGTTTGTAACAGCGGGCAATGTTTTCCTTCTGCGTGAATTTATATTCCACTACGTCTATGCGGTCGCCGTATACTTCTTTGGCCGCGCTCGCGGCCCCCATCATATACGTGCAGGCCGCGCAGGTGGCGGAATCCAGCGTGAATACCTCGATGAGCGGCTTTTTAAGATTTGCGTAATCCGGCAGCTCCACTTCGATAGTAAACGAGGCGGATACGTGGTCTTTCACCATCCGGGCGGTTTCTTCCGTGTACAGCGCCGCC
>JAEWWD010000293.1 GCA_023396535.1 Bacillota bacterium | reverse complement strand
GAGTATGGTTGCGCGCAGCTTTTCCAATAGCGCAATCGCCTCGTCTGCGGAGCGCATATCCGGCTCGGTGACAATCTCGATGAGCGGCACGCCGCAGCGGTTGCAATCGAACAACGTACCAAGGTTGGCGTCATGAACCAGTTTGCCCGCGTCCTCCTCGATATGGATGCGCGTGATTCCCACCCGTTTTTCGCCCGCCGACGTCTGTATCATGAGGTGCCCCTGTGCGCACAGCGGCAGGTCGTACTGCGATATCTGGTACGCCTTGGGAAGATCGGGGTATACGTAATTCTTGCGGTCCAGCTTGGAATACGGCGCGATGGCGCAGTTGGTCGCAAGGCCTGCCTTTATGGCGTACTCCACGACCGTGCCGTTGAGTACCGGCAGCGCGCCGGGCATGCCCATGCAGATCGGGCAGATCTGCGTGTTGGGCTGTGCGCCGAACGTCGTGGGGCAGGAGCAGAATATCTTGCTCTGTGTTTTCAGCTCGATATGGATTTCAAGGCCGATCACCACTTCATACTGCATGGCCGTTCCCTCCAAACGCTTGTTTTGTCATGTGATACGCGCCGTACGCCCTCTCGTACGCCGCGCCCAGCGCGAACAGCGACCGCTCGTCATACGCCGCGCCTATGAGCTGCATGCCGACGGGCAGACCGCCGCTTTCGCCGCAGGGCATGGAAATGGCCGGAAGCCCCGCGATGTTGACGGGCACGGTGCAGATGTCGCCCATGTACATTTCAAGGGGGTCCGCAGTCTTTTCGCCGATTTTATAAGCGACCGTGGGCGCGACGGGGGAAAGCACGGCGTCGTGGTTTTGAAATACCTCGGAGAACGCCCGGGATATCAGCGTGCGCACCTGCAGCGCCTTTTTGTAATACGCGTCGTAATAGCCCGCCGAAAGCGCGAACGTGCCCAGCAGGATACGCCGCTTGACCTCCGCGCCGAAGCCCTCGCTGCGCGAACGCAGGTACAGCTCGTCGAGCGTGTCGCAGTCCTTGGCACGGTAGCCGTAACGCACGCCGTCGAACCGCCCGAGGTTGGAGGAAGCTTCCGCGCTCGAAAGTATGTAATACGCTGGGAGCGCGTAGGAGAGGGTGGGCATATCGACTTCGTCCACACATGCGCCCATGCTCTCAAATTTCTTGGCGGCGGCGAGTACAGCCTCCCGCACGCCGGGTTCAATGCCCTCGCCCATCAGCTCGCGCGGCAGCGCGATGCGTTTGCCCTTTACATCCGTATTGAGCACGGAAGCGAAGTCCGCCGTCAGATCGGGCACGGAGGTAGAATCCTGCACATCATAGCCGCAGATGGCTTCCATGGCAAGGGCGCTGTCCTCCACCGTCTTGGTCAGCGGTCCTATCTGGTCGAGAGAGGACGCGAACGCGATGAGCCCATAGCGGGAAACGCGCCCGTAAGTGGGCTTCATGCCCACCACGCCGCAGAACGCGGCGGGCTGGCGCACGGAGCCGCCCGTATCCGAGCCGAGCGCGAACGCCGCTTCGTCCGCCGCCACGGCGGCGGCGGAGCCGCCCGAGCTGCCGCCCGGCACCCGTGTCAGATCGCGCGGGTTGCGCGTGACCTGCACGGAGGAATTTTCGGTGCTGGACCCCATGGCAAACTCATCGAGATTGGCTTTGCCCAGAAACACGCAGCCCTCCCGCTCCAGCTTTTTCACAGCCGTCGCGTCGTAAGGCGATACGAAATTATGCAGTATGCGCGAGGCGCAGGTGGTATTGCCCCACGTGGTGCACAAATTATCCTTCAGCGCGACGGGAACGCCAGCGAGCGCGGGAAGGCTCTCCCCCGCCGCCCGGCGGCGGTCGATATCCTCCGCCTGCGTGAGCGCACGCTCCGCGGCGACAGATATATAGGCCCGCACGTCGGCATCCGCCGTGTTGATGCGCCCCAAATATGCTTCAGCAGCCTCACGGGCGCTGAGTTCTTTCTTTTGCAGCGCGGCGCTCAGCTTAGCCGCGCTCATGCGCGTAATATCCTGCATGCGCTATCCCTCCCTTACTCGATGGCGCCGGGCACGCGGATATAATCCCCATGCCGATCGGGCACGTTTTGTAACAGCGCGTCACGGTCACATACGCGCGCTTCGTCTTTGCGGAACACGTTCTTGAGCGGCGCGATGTGCGCGGTGACGGGCACGCCGGACGTATCCAGCGCGTCAAGCTGCCCCGCAAACGCGATGATGGAGGATAGCTCCTGCTTCATGCCGGAAAGTTCGGGGCCTGAAAGCTCCAGGCTCGCAAGCTGCGCCACATAACCCACATCCCACGCGTCCGCCGCTTTTTTCTTCTTCGCGGCGGCGGCAGGGGTTTGTTCGCACGGTTCCGCCGCGTCCCCCGTTATGAGGTGCAGCTCCTTAAGCTGCGCAAAGTCGACGCTATCCGGCGCGTTCGTCATAAGGCAGCGCGCGTCCTTCGTTTTAGGGAAGGCCGTAATATCGCGCAGCGACTCCGCGCCTAAGAGCAGCATGACCAGGCGGTCGAGTCCGAACGCGAACCCCGCATGCGGCGGCGTGCCGTACCGGAACGCGCGAATGAAGTAGCCAAACCGGCGCAGTGCGTCTTCCTCGGTAAAGCCCAGCGCGCGGAACATTTGTGTCTGTATATCGGCGCGGTGGATACGCACGCTGCCGCTGCCCAGCTCCACGCCGTTCAATACGATGTCGTACGCCTGCGCGCGCACGCGGCCGGGATCGGTGAAGAGATATGGGATATCCTCCTCGTACGGCATTGTGAACGGATGGTGCATGGCCATCCAGCGTTTTTCTTCCTCGGAATATTCGAATTCCGGAAAATCCGTCACAATCAGGAATGCGTATTGGTTTTTATCGCGAAGATTGAACATGTCCCCAAGTTCCAGCCTCAGCCCGCCCAGCGTGCGGCGCACGGTGGAAAGCTTATCCGCCGAAAAGAGTATGAAGTCGCCCGGCTGGCCGTCCATGCGCACGATGAGCGCATTCCACACGTCGTCAGGGAAGTACTTGGGCAGTATGGAGTTGATCGTCCCGTCCTCGCGCAGAAGTATCCACGCCATGCCCTTCGCGCCATAGCTGATGGCGCGGGCCGTGAGCTGCTCGATTTCTGTTTTGGAAAAGCGCGCGCCGCCCTTGACATTGATAGCGCGCACCACGCCGCCCTTCTGGGCAGCCTGCGTGAATACGGCGAACGAGCATTGTCCGGCAATATCCGTCACGTCCACGATGGGCAGGCCAAAACGGATATCCGGCTTGTCGCTGCCGTAGGTATCCATAGCCTCCGTCCACGTCATGCGCGGGAAAGATTCTTTAATGTCGACACCTTTGACCTCACGCATGATGTGCTTGAACATCTTTTCAAGGTGTATAAGCACATCCTCCTGCGTCACGAAGGAAAGCTCCATGTCGAGCTGCGTGAACTCGGGCTGGCGGTCCGCGCGCAAATCCTCGTCACGGAAGCAGCGGGCGACCTGATAATAGCGGTCCAGCCCTCCGACCATCAGGAGCTGTTTAAACTGCTGCGGACTTTGCGGCAGCGCGTAAAACGTGCCCGGATGTACGCGGCTGGGCACCAGATAATCGCGCGCGCCTTCCGGCGTGCTCTTGGTGAGTATGGGCGTTTCCACATCCACAAAACCGTCCGCGTCCAAATAATCGCGCGCGGCTTTTACTACCTTATGCCGAAAGCGCAGCGCCGCCTGCATGGCGGGGCGGCGGATATCCAGGAAGCGGTACTCCATGCGCAGTTCTTCGCGCACGCGCGCGCCCTCGTCCAACTGAAAGGGAAGCGGATCCGCCTCGCTGAGCAGTTGGGCGTTATCCGCCGCGAGCTCAATGGTGCCCGTCTCCAGCCTAGGATTATATGTTTCCTCGTCGCGGATACGGAGAACGCCCTCAAAGCGCATGACGGACTCAAGCCGAATATTTTCCGCCAGCGCAAATTCCTCCGCACCTAAAAGTGCGGCGTTGCACACGACCTGCAGCGTCCCCTTGCAATCCCTCAGATCAAGGAATATGACGCCGCCCATATCGCGTTTGTGGCAGACCCAGCCGCACACCGTCACCCGTTCTCCCACCTGCGCTTCGCGCAGCGCGCCGCAATACGCAGACCTGTACATATTGCTCCTCCCTTCGCAATCGAAGTAGTTAAATTTCCGGGAAAAATAAAAACAGCCTTCCTCCCCTGTTGGGACGAAAGGCTGTTGCCTCACGCGGTACCACCCAATGTGGCGCAAATGCGCCCGCTCGCACAACGACACGCCAATATTGCGGATCGTCTCCGGCTGTAACGCGCCGGCCGCGTCCGAGCCTACTTGCTTTCGCTTTCGGTCGGCGACTCCGAGCTGTTCTTCCTCCGCACCGTCCGTACCGCACTTGCACCTGTGTGCGGCTCTCTGAAACTTCCTGCGCGGGCTACTCGTCTCTTCATCGTCGCTTTATAATTCCATAGTATTCTCGTAGTATAGCGCCCGCTATACGCGATTGTCAATATGTTTCCCAGCAATATTCATTTCGGCAGAAAGCGCTACAGATTAGTGCCCGCCTCAGAAAGCGCCGCGCGCAGCCGATCGATATCGCGGCGGTATACGAAGCCGCGCATGCCGCAATGCTCCGCCGCCTCAATGTTGAGCGCCATATCGTCGATAAAGAAGCATTCTTCCGGCGATAGGGCAAACATTTCGAACAGCAGCCGGAATATGGCCGGATCGGGCTTTAAAAGCCCCACGTCGCAGGAAATGACCATACCGTCCATGAGTTCAACAGAAGGAATGCGCTTTTTATAATCATAGAACCGCTTGCTGGCGTTGGAGAGCAGGTATACGCCCAAGCCCGCTCGTTTGCAGTCGAGTATAAGCTCGGTAATCTCCTGATTAGGCACGGAACCATCGAATATATGGTCGAACACATACTCCATGGCGCCATGCAGCCGTGCGGGAAGGTTCTTCGCCATGCGGCGCTTGACCTCGTCCTCCTCAAGCGTTCCCCGGTCGAACTGTATCCACTCCCGCGAGAAGAATACTTCGTGCCGGAACAGCCCGCGATCCTCCGTCAAAACGCCCGCCTGTTCCATCATGAGATCGGGCTCGAAGGGGATCAATACGTTGCCCATGTCGAATACCACGCTCTGAATCATGCGGTCCCTCCTATGCCTCAGAGTCTTTTTAAACCTTAATTCCGGCTTTGCGCATGGCCCCGCGCAGCCGTGCGAAATCCCGCCGGAACACGAAGCCGGGCATACCGCAATACGCCGCCGCCTCGACGTTTGGCGCCACGTCGTCGATAAAGAAGCAGGTTTCGGGCGTAAGGTGAAACCGTTCGAAGAACGAACGATAAATAGCCGGATCGGGCTTTAAAAGCCTTACCTCGGAGGAAATGAACACCCCGTCCATCAGGGATATGGCGGGTATCAGCGGCTGCACTTCATAGAAACGTTCGCTCGCGTTGGAGAGCAGGAACGTCTGGTAGCCCGCCTGCCTGCAGTCCCGCACCAGCTCGTACATTTGCGCAAAAGGCGTGCAGCATTCAAACACATGCACCAGAAAATAACGCACCGCATCATGCAAATGCGCGGGCAAATTTTCACACATGCGGAGGATGGCTTCGTCTTCACCCATCACGCCGCGGTCCAGCGCCTGCCATTCCATGGAGTGGACAACTTCCAGGCGGAACTGCGCATAATCCTCTTCCGGTACGCCTGCGTTTTGCATCATGCGCTGTGTCTCAAACGGAATGAGCGTGTTGCTCATATCGAATACGATGTTGTGAATCAATCTTGTTACCTCTATACCGTGTTCCGGCCGCATAGTATGACCCCTATATATGCGGCAACGCTTGGAGTATACCCCAGAAAGCACATTGGCGCAATACGCGCGCGGCTTCCAAAAATCGCCGAACGCCGTTCTTGTGTACGGGCTGGAGAAGCGATTGTACGGGGCTTTCTCCTTGCGCGGGCATATAAATCCGGCTATAATGGTGGTGCGCATGAGCGCATTGTGCAATTGGAGGAGGAACGGATATGGCCGAAAAGAAACGAGTATTCAGCGGTATACAGCCGTCCGGCGGCCTGACGCTGGGCAATTACATAGGCGCCCTGCGCAACTGGGCAAAAATGCAGGAAGATTTTGAAGCGTTCTATTGCGTGGTGGATCTGCACGCCATCACCGTACGGCAGGACCCGGCGGAGCTTCGCCGCCGCGCCATCGAAACCATGGCTCTGTTGATCGCCTGCGGCATCACGCCGGAAGCCTCCACGGTATTCATACAATCGCATGTCAGCGCGCATGCGGAGCTCGCATGGGTGCTCAACTGCAATACGTACATGGGCGAGCTTTCGCGCATGACCCAATTCAAGGATAAATCCGCCCGGCACGCCGACAACGTCAACGCGGGCCTGTTCACCTACCCGGTGCTGATGGCTTCCGACATATTGCTGTATCAGGCGCATTATGTGCCGGTGGGCGCGGATCAGAAGCAGCATGTGGAGCTCACCCGCGATGTCGCGCTGCGCTTCAACAAGGCATACGGCGAGACGTTTACCGTACCCGAACCGTACATCCCGCAGGTAGGCGGCAGGGTCATGAGCCTGCAGGACCCGACCCGGAAGATGAGCAAATCCGACGACAACCCCAACGCTTACATTGCGCTGCTGGATACCCCTGACACCATCGTAAAGAAATTCAAGCGCGCCGTGACGGACAGCGAGAACTGCGTTGCTTACGACGAAAACCGCCCGGGCGTAGCCAACCTTCTTCCCATTTACTGCGCGTGCACGGGTAAGGATATGGATACCGCCGTAAACGAGCTTACGGGCAAGGGATACGGCACGCTCAAGGCCGCCGCCGCGGACGCGGCTATCGCCGTGCTCGAACCGCTGCAGAAGAAGTACTTCCATATACTCGAGGAAAAGACCTACCTCAACGACAGCATCCGCGCGGGCGCGCAAAAGGCCGCCTCCGTAGCCGAAAAAACTCTGCGCGACGCATATGAAAAGGTCGGGTTTAATTCGTTCGCATTATAACCAATTCACGATTTGCGAAAAAAGCGGCCTGTTCGGCCGCTTCTTTTGTAATTTACAGAAATTCCCCCTGGAAAATTTCTTCCGTCATTTTCATTTTTCATTCTTCATTTTCATTGCATCGCGCTCGCGCGATGCTTAAAAGCCGCCGCCAAACGGCCCGCGCTTATCCATCC
>JAEWWD010000212.1 GCA_023396535.1 Bacillota bacterium | reverse complement strand
GGACTGACCTGCTCAACTTTCTTCCTGCGCCTGTAGCTCAGCAGGATAGAGCAACGGCCTTCTAAGCCGTAGGTCCCGGGTTCGAATCCCTGCAGGCGCGCCAGTTTGATTTTGGTGGGTATAGTTCAGTTGGTTAGAATGCCAGATTGTGGCTCTGGAGGTCGTGGGTTCGAGTCCCACTACCCACCCCAATATCTCGCCTGGAACGGATAGAAGAACGGTGGGGTGTCGCCAAGCGGTAAGGCACGGGACTTTGACTCCCGCATCGTAGGTTCGATCCCTGCCACCCCAGCCAAACGACCCGTTAGCTCAGTCGGTAGAGCACTTGACTTTTAATCAAGGTGTCCGGAGTTCGAATCTCCGACGGGTCACCACAATACTTTCATATGCGGGCGTGGCGGAATTGGCAGACGCGCCAGATTTAGGTTCTGGTGCCGGAAGGCGTATGAGTTCAAGTCTCTTCGCCCGCACCAAAAACGACACGGACGTGTGAATATACTGGTTGCCACGGAATGCATTTTGCGGGAATAGCTCAGTGGTAGAGCACTGCCTTGCCAAGGCAGGGGTCGCGGGTCCGAATCCCGTTTCCCGCTCCATCCCTTCTGCGGGTGTAGTTCAATGGTAGAACTCCAGCCTTCCAAGCTGGTCGCGTGGGTCCGATTCCCATCACCCGCTCCAGTTTCCGAGGGTTTGCACCCCCGGTAAGAAATTTGGGCCGTTAGCTCAGTTGGTAGAGCACCTGACTCTTAATCAGGGTGTCCCGGGTTCGAGCCCCTGACGGCCCACCATTTTCCGTCTGCTGTGCAGACGCGCGGGAATAGCTCAGTGGTAGAGCACTGCCTTGCCAAGGCAGGGGTCGCGGGTCCGAATCCCGTTTCCCGCTCCATTCAAGGGTTGTTAGCTCAGTTGGTAGAGCACCTGACTCTTAATCAGGGTGTCCAGGGTTCGAGCCCCTGACGACCCACCAAATAAAATACCTCCCTTTCGGGAGGTATTTTATTTGGCAGAAGTTCGAAGGGCTCGAAGGGCGGAAAGAAAACGTGGCGTTTCAGAGTATCGATAAACCCCTGTGAGCAAATCGATTTGAAAGTTGTGCGGCATGAAGCTTTCAATCCGTCATTTTTCAGCGACATGTGCGGTGAAAAATGACACCTTGCGCGCTTTTTGCTGTGACAGCCTCTTTCAGAATGAAAGAGCCGAACAGCAAAAATGCGCGAAAAAGCCCATCGGCAAAGTCCGCAGGACTTTGCCGATGGGCTAAAACGCCACAGTGTGGCGTTTTCCCGCCCCGCGGAGCGCAGCCGACCAAGCTGCGAGCGGTGTGAGCGAGCGGCGGGGAGGATAAGCGGAGGAGCCCCTGATGGCGACCATCCAACCGGATGGTCTTTTATTGGTATCCGTATTCGGCATTGCACCCTCTGAGTGAATGCCGTACAATGACTGTAGCGGGCCATTTGCGGAAGGAGGGCTACCATGCGCGGCATTACGGATATCCCGGGTATACAAGTTGGCCATTGGACGAACGAAAACGCGAAAACGGGCTGTACTGTCGTCTTATGCCCCAGCGGCGCTGTAGCGGGCGTAGATGTTCGCGGCGCGGCGCCGGGTACACGGGAAACGGATCTGCTCAGAGGATATAACCTTGTTGATCGCATTCACGCCGTCATGCTTTGCGGCGGCAGCGCTTACGGATTGGATGCGGCGTCGGGCGTGATGCAGTATCTTGAGGAGCGGGGGATCGGCGTTGATGTGGGCGTTGGCGTAGTACCTATCGTGCCTGCCGCCGTATTGTTTGATCTTGCGGTCGGTTCGCCCACGGTAAGGCCCGGCAAAAAGGAAGGGTATTCCGCGTGCACGGCAGCGGGCCCTAACGCGCCCTTACGAGGCTGTATTGGAGCTGGAACGGGCGCTACGGTGGGCAAAGCCTTGGGTATGCAATACGCTATGCCGGGCGGACTGGGCTCAAGCTGTATAGAACTGCCGGGCGGCGCCCGCGTCGCTGCTCTTGCGGCGGTAAATGCAGTTGGCGACGTATATGACCATCATACAGGGGAGTTGCTGGCCGCCGCTCGCGTGGATGGCCGCCTGACGTCCTGTATGCAGCGTTTGAGCGACATATCTGTGAGATTTGCAGGGGCAAATACGACGCTGGGGATTATCGCGACAAATGTGAGCCTTAATAGGGAACAGGCAAATAAACTCGCTTCCATTGCGCACGACGGGTTGGCACTTTCTATCCGCCCGGTGCATACTTGTATGGATGGGGATACGATATTCGCGCTTTCCACAGGGGAAATCGAAAGTTATCAGTTCTCAATACTGCTCAGCGTTGCCGCGGAAGCCATGGCACTTGCCGTAAAGGATGCGTTCATTTGACATTCCGTCCAATGCAGGCTACAATACTGCAAGGTGTTTATTTTGGGAGGATTCGCATGGTTGTTGGAACCGGCATTGATATTATAGAAGTGGAAAGAATCCGTCGCGCGGCGGCGCAGCAGACTTTTCTGGAACGTATATTCACCGAGAACGAACGTGCATATTATGAGCAGCATGGATCCGACGCGCAAACCCTGGCGGGTACGTTCGCGGCTAAAGAAGCGACAGCCAAGGCGCTTGCAGCCGGATTCAACGGGATTAGCTGGCGGGATATTGAAATATTACATGATGAATCCGGAAAACCATATGTAAAGCTCTGGAACGCTGCCGTTACACGTATGCATACGCTCGGCGGAGGCAACATACATGTCAGCATTTCGCATATCAAGACACTTGCAATTGCACAGGCTATATTGGAAGAATAAACGCTGCCAATTCAACAAGCTATTATAGAGTAAGTTATCTATAACCTATTTTTTGAACAGCGCGCTATGACGCGTTGTTTTTTACTGGATATAGTGCGAATGCGGCTGCGGTAATTTCAAAGCAGTGAAAATAGATTTCTGCCACATAATTTGTTTTGAAGCCCGATTTGAAGGGATTACCTCAAAACACGACAAATGGTAAAACGATTCGTTCAAAAGCGTCTGTTATAACCAGATATAATGACATTATTGGGGATGTCACGAAAAATTAGTACCTGTTATATCGATATTGTCTTTTTTTTTACAAACCCTTGTGTTACAATGTCCGTGGTATATGACATTATTCTATCAATCTATGCCCTGCGGCGGGTCCCAGTTTCTATTAATTAGGAGGTAGTACGGTATGTCCAATATCAGCAGCGCTCGAAAGAAAGAATTCGAGAAGCTGGATGCGGTGATTGAAGCCTGGAAGGATGTACAGGGCGGGCTGCTGCCCATCATGCAGCAAGCGCAGGAAATTTGCGGTTGCGTGGATGAAGAAGTTCAGCGGCATATTTCCGAGAAGACCGGTAAACCCCTCAGTGTGATATATGGCGTCTCAACTTTCTATTCGCAATTCACTCTGCAGCCGAAGGGAAAATACAAGGTAGCCATGTGCCTGGGCACCGCATGTTATGTGCGCGGCGCTGCTAAAATTATAGAGGCTCTGGAAAAGGAAATGGATGTTCATGTGGGCGGCACGACGAACGACGGATTATTTACGCTGGATGCAACGCGTTGCATCGGCTGCTGCGGTCTCGCCCCCGCGATGATGATAAACGACGAAGTATTCGGGCGTCTGACCCCTGCGGATATACCGGGGATTATTGGGAAATTCCGTCAAAGAGGCTAACGCTGCTCTATGATGATGAAGGAAATATCCCTTCACGTGCTGGACATCATACAGAATTCTATATCGGCGCAGGCAACCCTGATCGTTATAGAAGTGGAAGTGCGGCACAAGAGGGATTGGATGCGGGTAGCTGTCCGGGATGACGGACGGGGGATGGACGGGGAGTTCCTGCAAAAGGTCGTGAGCCCCTTTACCACCAGCCGCACCACACGCAAGGTAGGCCTGGGCATTCCAATGTTCAAAGCGGGGGCGGAAGCTGCCGGCGGGACATTTCAGCTCCAGTCCGAACCGGGGAAGGGAACCTTCATTCAGGCGGAGTATCAGATATCCCACTGGGATCGGCCGCCGCTGGGGGATATGGCGGAAACCATATATGCGACGGTTCTGTGCAATGAGGGCATTGATTTCGTTTACGAGTACACCGTCGATGACGGCGAGTTTCGATTTGATACGAGAGAAATCAAAGCGGCTTTGGGTGACGGCATCCCATTGCATACGCCGGACATAGCGGCATGGATCAAAGAGTATTTGACCGAGGGCATTGACGCATTAAACGGAGGTATTTAAATAATGAAATCGTTACAGGAATTGGAAGCCATTCGTAAAAAGACACTGGATACCATAAGCCTGAGAAAGGATGCCGAAGGCACGCGCGTTGTCGTCGGCATGGCGACCTGTGGCATAGCGGCCGGCGCCCGGCCGGTTCTTACCGCCTTCATGGATGAAGTCGCAAAGCGTAACCTCCAGAATGTGATTGTGGCACAGACGGGCTGCATCGGCGTCTGCCGGCTGGAACCCATCGTGGAGGTATATAAGCCCGGCGAAGAAAAGGTGACCTATGTCAAGATGACTCCGGATATGGTGGGCAGAGTCGTGACGGAACATATCGTCAACGGCAAGGTCGTCGATGAATATACCATCGGCTACTACGAAGCGCACAATAAGTAATCCGGATAAGGAGGTCGAGAAAAATGGACTTTTATCGCTCGCAAGTACTATGTTGCACAGGTACCGGCTGCACTTCTTCCAATTCCAGAAGCATAATCGCCAAATTTGAGGAAGAGATCAAAAATGCCGGCCTAGATAAAGAAGTAAAAGTTGTCCCCACCGGTTGCTTTGGACTTTGTGAAACCGGCCCCGTGGTCATTATATACCCCGAGGGCTCTTTCTATAGCCATATTAAGGTGGATGACGTCCCGCGAATCGTTTCCGAGCATCTTGTCAAGGGCCGTATCGTACGGGATCTCCTTTACAGCGAAAGCCTGGATGAGAAGCAGAATATCCGCTCGCTGAACGAAGTTGATTTCTATAAAAAGCAGCGTCGCGTCGCGCTGCGCAACTGCGGCGTCATCGACCCTGAGAACATCGAGGAATACATCGCGTTCGACGGTTATAAGGCTCTTGCGAAGTGCCTGACGGAGCTTACGCCCGAACAGGTAGTCGATATCGTCAAACAGTCCGGTCTGCGCGGGCGCGGGGGTGGCGGATTCCCGACGGGTATTAAGTGGAGCCTTGCGCAGAAGCCCGTCAGGGATATCAAATACGTCTGCTGTAACGCCGACGAAGGCGACCCCGGCGCGTTCATGGACCGTTCCGTACTGGAGGGCGATCCGCATGCCGTGCTGGAAGCTATGGCCATCGCCGGTTACGCTATCGGCGCGAAGCAGGGCTATATCTACGTTCGCGCGGAATATCCCATTGCCGTCAAGCGTTTACGCATCGCTATCGATCAGGCTCGCAAATACGGCCTCCTGGGTGAGAATATTTTCGATACCGGCTTTAGCTTTGACATCGATCTGAGGCTTGGCTCCGGCGCGTTTGTATGCGGCGAGGAAACCGCGCTGCTCGCTTCCATAGAGGGCGGCCGCGGCGAGCCGCGCCCGCGCCCGCCGTTCCCGGCCGTCAAAGGCCTGTTCGGCAAGCCGACGCTGCTCAATAACGTGGAAACCTACGCGAATATCTGCCAGATCATTCTCAACGGGGCCGAATGGTTTGCCTCCATGGGTACCGAGCGCAGCAAGGGCACCAAAGTGTTCGCTCTGGGTGGAAAGATTAACAATACCGGCCTTGTCGAGATCCCCATGGGCACGACGCTGCGCGAGATCATATACGAGATCGGCGGAGGTATCCCCGGCGGCAAGAAGTTCAAAGCGGCGCAGACGGGCGGCCCCTCCGGCGGCTGCATACCTGCCGAGCATTTGGATATCCCCATCGACTATGACAACCTCATTTCCATTGGTTCCATGATGGGCTCCGGCGGCATGATTGTCATGGACGAAGACAACTGTATGGTGGATATCGCGAAGTTCTTCCTGGAATTCACGGTGGACGAGTCGTGCGGTAAATGCCCGCCCTGCCGTATCGGCACGCGCCGCATGCTTGAAATGCTGACCAAGATCACCGAAGGCCGCGGCGAACCGGGCGATATTGAAAAGCTTGAGCGTCTGGCCAATAATATCAAAGCGTCCGCTCTGTGCGGTCTGGGCCAGACGGCGCCGAACCCGGTGCTTTCTACCATCCGGTATTTCCGAAATGAGTATGAAGCGCATATCAATGAAAAGCGCTGTCCGGCAGGCGTGTGCAAAGCGCTGCTGAGCTACACCATCGATCCGGCCAAGTGCACAGGCTGCAGCATGTGCTCCCGCGTATGCCCGGCTTCCGCAATTTCCGGGGAGATCAAAAAGCCGTTCGTTATCGATCAGGCCAAGTGCATCAAGTGCGGCGCCTGCATGGAGAAGTGCAAGTTCGGCGCCATAGAGCACAAGTAAATAGCTACAGTGAAAAAAGGACGCGATGCGAATTCGCGTCCTTTTCATATGCAATCAATTTATATTCAGAAATAGATCGGGAGAGCGTCGTATCCGGGAATACGGTATCATCGTTTTAACTTCTTTTCGATTTCCGTGTCGATCCATTCGCTGAAGTTTCCTTTGCAGATAAATTCGGCTTCCCCGGTCATGGTCACCCCATAGTCCTCGCCGACATGGATTTCGACTATGCCTCCTTCGGCTTGCACTGAAACAGTGTCATCCAACAGACCGGTCAAACGGCCGGTAACAACGGAGGCGCTGCAGCCGGTGCCGCACGCAAGCGTGCGCCCCGCGCCGCGTTCCCATGTTTTGATATGGATGTGTTGCCGGTCGATGATTTGGACGAAGTTGACGTTGACCTTGGCGGGGAATGCGGGGTGGGTCTCGATTTGCCTGCCCAGTCCGTTGATATCCACTTGTTCGAGGTCATCGATGAATATCACACACTGGGGGACGGCCATACGCATGGCGGTGAGTTTCACCTGTTGGCCGGCCACATCCAGCGAACGCTGCACTACAGGCGTTCCCGGCAGGGTGGTAGGTACCCGCTCCGGTTCAAATTCTGGCCGCCCCATATCCACCGTAATCTTCCGTACAATGCCGCTGTCGCTGAGCGTAAGTCGAATATTCTTTATTCCCGCCAGTGTTTCCACCGTAAATTCCGGTTTGCGGACGATACCGCCTTCATAAACGAATTTCGAGAAGCAACGTATGCCGTTGCCGCACATTTCCCCCTGGCTGCCGTCGGAATTATAGTAAACCATCCGGATATCGGCCGACTGGCTGGGAAGACAAATCATGATGCCGTCGCCGCCCACGCCGAAATGCCTGTCGCATACAGCTAAAGCCAGTACGCTATAATCCGGAAGCGGATGCTCCAAGCCGTTAAAAAGGCAAAAGTCGTTGCCTGCCCCGTGCATTTTTGTAAATTCCATGATGGTCACTCCAATACCCAATCTATACTGCAAAAAGCATCGTTCTGCCACGATAACATATGCGTTCAGGCTGTAACCGTCTTCTGCTTAATGCCCAAATACGCTTCCTGAACACGAGGATCTTCCAAGAGCTTTTTGCCTTCTCCTCTAAGGGAGGTATGCCCCGTTTCGAGAACATATGCGTAATCCGAAATAAGGAGGGCCTCGAACGCGTTTTGCTCGGCCAGAAACACCGTAATGCCTTCTTTCTTGAGCTCCTGAACTACGGAAAATACCTGTTCGATAACGAGCGGAGCTAAACCAAGGGAGGGTTCATCCATCATGAGTATTTCAGGCCGGCTCATGAGCCCTCTTGCAATGGCTACCATCTGTTGCTCTCCGCCGGAAAGCGTACCGGCATATTGTTTGATGCGCTCCTTCATGATGGGGAACATCTCCAGCATCTTTTCAATATCGTTCTGTATGCCGGCCTTATCCTTGCGCAGATGCGCGCCCATCAACAGGTTTTCCTTCACCGTCAGGTTCGCATACAGCCTGCGCCGCTCGGGGACCAGGCAAATTCCCTGCGCCAGCACCTTATGCGGAGAATCGGCCAAAGGCTGGCCTTTATAAGTGATAGCGCCGCTTTTTGATTTTAGAACGCCGGCCAGCGTCATAAGCAGCGTGGATTTTCCGGCGCCGTTTGCGCCCACCATGGAAACGATATTGCCGGGCTCCACGGTAAGGCTGACGTCGCGAAGGGCATGGATACGGCCATAAAACACATTGATATTCTCAACCTTAAGCACCTTTGTATCCCTCCCCCAGATAGGCTTTTAATACCGCGGGATTGGCCTGTATTTCTTCGGCGTTCCCTTCCGCAAGCCTGCGGCCGAAATTGACCACAAATATATGATCGCACAGTTCCATGACGCAAGCCATATGGTGTTCGATCAGGAATACCGTAAGGTCCAGCTTGATCTGTATGCTCTTGATCAGACGGGCGAGCTCCATGGTTTCTTCCGGATTCATTCCCGCCGCAGGCTCGTCGAGCAACAGCAGCTGCGGCTCCAGCGCCAGCGCACGCGCGATCTCCAGCTTGCGCTGCAGGCCATAGGGGAGACTGTCCGCCCTGTTGTGCGCCAAATGATCGATGCCCACCAGATTCAAATAATGCATGCCCATTTCACGCAGTTCTTTTTCGGAACGTTTTACCCGGGAGTTTAAAAAGGGCGGATTGAACAGCAGCGCCTCGGCCAATCCATACTTGGGATGGTTCAGGTCGAGCGCGGTTACGACGTTATCAAGGGCCGTCAAATTCCGGAACAAACGGATGTTTTGGAACGTTCTCGCGACTCCCTTGTGGACGATACGGTCCGGAGGCAGCCCCGTGATGTCCTCTCCGTGAAACCGTATCATACCGCGCGTAGGCTTGTATACGCCGGTGATGAGGTTGAACACCGTCGTCTTTCCGGCGCCGTTCGGACCTATGATACCCATGATTTCGCCCTTAGCGATGTTGAACGTCAAGTCCTCCACAGCCATGATGCCGCCGAAGGCTTTCGTAAGTTCCTTAATCTCAATGATGTGCTCCATATGATTATGCCCCTTCCTTGCGGGAGGCTTTGCTGGAAGCCTTGCTAAAAATACCATTTATAAAATGATGAATTCCTTTAAACGTAAGCTCTCTGTATCCGAATATGCCCTGCGGGCGAAGCACCATAATGGCTACGAGCACAATGCCGTACGCGACAAGACGCCACATGTTTGCCACGCGAAGCACTTCGGGTATAGAGGCGAAAACCAGCGCGGCGATGATGGGCCCCGTCAAGCTGCCCATGCCGCCCGCAACGACGGAGGCTGTCAGCAGAGTCGACTGTACGCTGGTGAACATATTTGGCTGTATGTAGGTAATGTAATGGGCAAGGAAGCTGCCGCCGATGCCCGCGCAAACGGCGCTGAAGAACAGTGAACGAAGGCGCACGCGAAACAGATTGATTCCGGTCATTTCCGCTGCCACAAAATCTTCGCGTACGGCGATCGCCATGCGGCCATACCGTGAGAATACAAAATTCTTAGCGAAAAACACCACGATCACAAACCCTATGAATACCGCCGGCAGTGTCGAATAGTTCGTAAGTCCGGGCAGGCCGCGCGCACCCTGTGTAATGGGAAGGTTTTCGAGCAGCACGCGGGTGGCTTCGCCGAAACCAAGCGTAGCGATCGCGAAATAGTCGCTGCGCAGTTTGGCTCTGAGTGTGGGGATTCCTATTACGAGACTGACCAAACCCGACATGAATCCGCCCATGATAACGGCCAGTACAAACGGTATGTGGAATATTTTCGTGCTGATCGCCGCCGTATATGCGCCTATTGCCATAAACGCCGCATGGCCAAGGGACATCAGGCCGGTAAAGCCCGTAAATACCGATAAGCCCACGACCGATATGGCGTTGATCATGGCCAGTGTCAGGATACCTTGCACATAGTAGAGCATAAGATTCCCCCTTACACTTTCTCTTCCAGATATTTTCCGAACAATCCGGAAGGCATCACCAGCAGCAGAATAATGAGGAAAGAAAAACTGAATACATCCCGGATGAGGGATGAAACATATACAGAGATCAGGGATTCAAGCACGCCCAGCAGCAGGCCGCCCACCACGGCGCCGGGAAGGCTGCCCAGTCCGCCGATTACGGCGGCAATATACGCCTTATTGGTGATCCAGCCCATTGTAGGATACGCCATATATTTAAGCCCCAGAAATACGCCGGATAATCCGGCCAGGAGTCCCGCCAGCACGAATACCAGACCGATTACGCCGCTGAGATTAACACCGTTGATCTGAGCCACGGTGGAATCGTAGGATGCGGCGCGTATGGCGATGCCCGTCCGCGTGTGCTGAATGAAATAGTGCATGATGTAGATGGCGATAAAGGAGAATATGATCGCAAACAGATCCAGCTTTCCTATGGAGCTTCCCAATATGGAGATGGAGGATACTCCGAATATGGACGGATAAGCCTTAAAGCTGGAGCCTATGGTGGCGTAAACCATATTTTCGAGGAATATGGAAGTGCCCATGGCGCTGATCATGAAATAGAGCGAAGGCGCATGGCGCTTGCGCAAGGAACTGTAGGCGATGCGTTCATTGAAAAAGCTCAGCAGAGCCGCGCCGAGCATGGACGCCGCAAGCGCGATCGCAAACGGGACATGGAGGCCCGTCAGCACAAAATAGCCCATATAGGACCCCAGCATGATGATGCCGCCGTAAGCGAAATTGCTGAAATTCAATATGCTGAATATCAGGGAATAGCCGACCGCCATCAGCGCGTAAATGCCGCCGACCGCCAGCCCCGTGATAAGGGTTTGCATGAATAGCTGAACCTGCATAGAACCTCCTCGAAGAAGGTCGGATGGCCGATCGGCCATCCGACCATACTTGCTGACTGGGTATCAATAACAGCTTACTCGGCGGCTATACCCTGATAGAACGTGAACTGGCCGTCCTTGACGGTCTCTATTACGGCCGGCTTGTGCAGCGGGTTGTGCGTGTTCGGATCGATGTTGAGAGTGCCTGTCAGCACAGGCATATCCTTGATGGTGGACATGTACTCCGCAAGCTTGACGGGATCGGTGCTGTTTGTCGCCTCAATGGACTTGACGATCATCCTCAGAGCATCCACGGCAAGCACAGGGTTGGGCATTACGGGAGCCGTATTGTATTTCTTTGTATATTCAGCTACCCATTCTTTGATGGCAGGGTCCTCCAGGCTCGCAATGTTTACATAGAAGGAACCCTCGGTAGCCGCGCCGCCCAGCTCTACAAGCTCCTTGCTGGCCCAGCCGTCGCCGCCCATGAACTGGCAGGTCAGGCCCAGGTCGCGCGCCTGCTTCATGGCGAGGCCGGCTTCCTTCTGCATGGTGGGGATGAACAATAGCTCTGCGCCTGACTCTTTGATTTTGCCAAGCTGCGCTCTGTAATCCAGTTCTTCGGAGCGGAAGGCTTCGTCCGCCACGATCTGGCCGCCTTTGGCGGTGAACGTCTCACGGAAATATTGGGAGAGGCCCTGCGAATAATCAGAACCGACGTCCATCAATATAGCCGCCTTTGTGACCTTCAGGGTATCCAGGGCAAACGTCGCGGCTACCTGGCCTTGATAGGGATCGATGAAGCAGGTGCGGAAAGTATAATTCTTTACGGTGCTGTCATCGTTCACGGTGAGTTTGGGATTTGTCGCGGTGGTGCCGACCAGGGGGATCTTCGCTTCTTCCGTAATAGAGGAAGCCGCAATACCCACTCCGCTCTGCGCAGGGCCAATGATGGCAACGACCCCGTCGGCGATCAGGCGCTTCGCGACATTGACGCCTTCGGCCTGGTCCGCTTTGTTATCATACGCGACAAGCTCGATTTGTCTGCCCAGTACGCCGCCTGCTGCGTTGATCTTTTCGACCTCCATTTCCAGCGCATTTTTCTCGGATTGTCCCCACAGGGCGGAACCTCCGGTCAGCGCCACTTCATGACCGATCTTAATAGGATCGTTTTTGCCTGCTCCGCTGGTTTTACCCGCGCAGCCAAAGAAAGGAAATACCAGTGAAACGACCAAAAGGACAATACATACCTTCTTGAGAATTTTCATGTGCCTTCCTCCCTTATTATTGAAGTTTTGAGATCAACGCAACGATAGTATTACATCCCTCCCTGATATTAAATGAAGCATGAATGTTTCGGATAACCATGGGATGTCGATAAGGTATAAAAAACCGCAGAATTTATGCGTTTAATTGTCTTTTTATTATGGCCGGTAAATATTCGATCCGCTTTCTAAAATGGATACGCAGATAAACGCCGTGAATGTTTCCGGAAATCCGAGTTTTGGACGGTGCTGTACGATCTATTTTGTCATGCAAGTACAAGGCTACAGGCCGCCGCTCTGCAATAATTTAAATATTATAATATAGAAATAGAAGAAATAATATCCTATTGAATTATAGCATCTCAGGGTATGATTTACAATTCAAACCTGTTGATTATTTCAAAGCGCGCAATAAAAAAAGCGACGGAAGGCCCATCGCTTTTGTATTTATTATGATGATAAAAGTTACAGTCCTCTGATGCGAACTTCCACTACACGACCGATAATCTGGACATCGCCGCTTGCAATAACCATAGGTTCATAATTTGGATTTGCCGGGTAAAGAATAAGTTGGTTACGAAGCAATTTTACACGGCGCAGCACGACTTCGTCGCCCACACGGACCACTGCGATCTGACCGTTTTCCGCATGGGACTGCATGCGTACTAGAACGAGCGCGCCTTCCACAATGTGCGCATCCGTCATGCAGTCGCCTTCCACTTCCATAAAGAAGTACTCGCCATTTTGCAATTCACCGGAAGGAATAGATACATGATCTTCCACATTTTCTTCCGCCAATATCGGCAACCCCGCATGGACGCGCCCGACGATGGGGACGCTGGTGAAGGAGGAGGCTGTCGCATCGCGGCCCAGTATATAGTCCGTACTGACAGAAAACAGATCCGCCAGACGAAGCAACATTTCCTGCGGCAATACAGCCCGGCCGGTTTCATATTTGCAAATGGCAGCCTTCTGTACGCCAAGGAAATTCCCAAGCATATCCTGTGTATAGCCGTTTTGCATGCGCAATTCCTTCAGGCGATTCATATTGTCCTCCACAATCGATGCTTCCGATTTACTATTTGTATTGTATCTCATCTGGAAACCAAATTGCAAGTCATATTTGCAAAAGGATGCTTGACAGTTTCCTAAATGGATACTATAATGCATGTATAAACCAGATAAGGTAGTCGTTTGCATACGGGATCGATATGCGGTTATGAAACAGTATCCAATTACGACACCTATTTGCTCCTGTGACGGCACGATAGCGTGCTTTTTATTCACAAACGATGTTTCCGATTAGGAAACTATGAAAGGGCGGTTAAAATGGCGGGCATCATTATCTGTTTTGTACTTCCAGGCGTTCTGATCGGGCTCATGCTGGGGGAAGGGGCCCGTAAAGCAAAGGAAAAGGCACGTATCCTGGAAAAGGAACGTGCCCGTAAGAACAGACGCCAGTTATATGTTTACGATCTTAGAAACGATCAGGCAGCCTGACAGCCGATTTTACTTCATTACTTTTTCGGCGATGCTGTTGTCGACCAGTTCGGTAAAGGCTACCTTTGTTTTGAGTTCGCCGGAGCCGTCAATGACTTCAAGCAATCTCTGAAAATCCTGTTCCTGCATCACGGGATCGCTCTTCCACGAGTCGGTCGTACGGTAGTTGTGTGCAACCGAGGTCAGCACTTCAATACTTGTATCGGGGAAGAAGGGCTGCATTGCCTTGGCAACTTCCTCGTCCGTCGCTTTTACCACCCATTGCTGCGCCTTGTAAATTGCGCGGAGGAAGCTTTCCACGAGCTTGGGATCATCTTTCAACGTTTTCTGGCTGACCATATAGGTTGTGTAGGGCACTTCGCCAGAAGCTTCGCCGACGTTGGCTACGATATACCCTTTTCCGGCCAGCGCGAATGCGGAAGCGGTAGGTTCAAACAATGTCACATAGTCGCCGGTACCGCCTTCAAATGCGCCGCCCATCAGGTTAAATTGGATATTGTCGATCACTTCCACATCTGTGCCCGGTGTCAGCCCGTGCTGTCTTAACACGTACTGAAGCGTCATCAAAGGCATGCCGCCTTTGCGCCCGCCGATAATGGTCTTGCCCTTGAGGTTTTCCCAGGCGAAGTCGGGTTCCTGTGTACGGCCCATCAGGAAGGAGCCGTCCCGTTTGGTCAGTTGGCCTACGATAATGGGATGGTCTTTTTTGCCTTCATTCACAACATATACGCCGGTTTCGGGGCCCATCAGTCCGATATCCGCTTCGCCGGCCAGCAGAGCGGTCATCGTCTTATCGGAACCGCCCCCTGTCGTAATTTCGATTTCCAACCCTTCCTCCGCAAAGTATCCCAGCGTCGCGGCCACATATTGCGGCGCATAGAACACAGAGCGCGTAACCTCATTGAGTTGTACCGTGCGAAGCGTCTTCTCCTGCTTGCAGCCTACAAATGCAGTGCAAATCACCAAGAGCACCAGCAACAGAGAAATGAGTCTTTTCATGCATGCTACCTCCATATCGACCTGACTACCGATATGGTATGCCGCAAGCGCAGCATGCGTGATTCTGACGCGCTCCCGTTACGCAAACAGGCCGGGGACGCGCTTTCTAAGCTGAATGCTCAGGAGCGACGCGAGGAAGAGCTTGAACATATCCAAAGGAAGGAAAATCAATATGAAGTACAACGCCCGCGAAAATGGAAGCGGGGAGGCCAGATAGACATAAGAGATGAACGCCATATACGCAACGCCGCAGATTTGAACGGCAAGTATGATGGCGGTACCGCCCAGCGCGAAACGAAGACGCATACCCTTATACAGCGTTCTTTCAGCGACGTACCGGGTAAGAGGGGCACAGAAAAGAAATGCCAGCAGATAGCCGAATGTGGGATTGAGCACATACGAAAACCCGCCGCCGCTTGTGAATATGGGAATGCCGATCAAACCCAGCAACACATATGCGGCCTGGGACAGAAACGCCGCCCGAACAGGAAGCAAAAGGCCGGCAAGGAATATGAACGCCGTTTGCAGAGTCATAGGAACGGGATAGGGGGGGATAGGTATTTTGATAAAGGCGCCTATCGCTGTCAGCGCGGTAAACATGGCGGCAAAGAGCATCGTACGCAGATCCATTTTCATGTTTAGTACCTCATATTGTAAACTTGTAATATAGATATTAGTTTACAATATGAGAAGCCATTGCGCAATACCGTGTTTTATGTCTTTATCTAATCTCAGAGACTGCGGCTATAATAGGCGAGTATCATTTCCAATACTCGCTTCCCTTGCGCAATGAGATCGTATTGGCCGCTATGCAGGCACCAATCGTAAATTGTGCCGCGGCATAGGCTCAGTATATCGTCCGCCATACTATGCGCTTCTCCATGCAGGCATCCATTTTTTATTTCTTCCTGTACGCAATCGATCAAAGCCCGATAAAAGAAGCGATCTTTATTCAGAATATACTTTTCCTGCGCCGTCAACTGGTTCTTAAAGTACTGAGCGGCTGCGGCCGCGCCCATTTCCTGCATGGAATACATTTGCTCGTGTATTAGGAAGTCTATTCCCTGGCGGCCCACAATTGGCTGCTGCTTGTTCCACTTTTGCTCCAGAGACTCGTCAAATAAACGATAGCCTTCGCTTAGAATGCTCTCCTTGTTTTGAAAATGGTGATAAAAAGCTCCTATTGAAACGCCTGCGGATGTACAAATGTCGCTCACGGAGATTTTTTCATATGGGTTGGCCGCAAACAGGGTGATCGCGTGGCTGAATATCTTTTGTTTGGTTGCGGCGGCCTGCATCTGTCTGTTCGTGCGCTTCATGGTTTTTACCTCCCGGGCAATAAAAGCATACCATAAAACTTATATAGAATTCAACGCACCTCTAGTGTGCCAGACGATCGACAGAATAAAATTCGGCGAATGATGTTCTGTATATTGTGTAATGTTTCAATATGTGATACTCTTTTATCAAATCAGGGAGGCACTTCATATCTCATACAGAAAGGATGGAAAACGACATGCCCGCACCGTACAAACATCTGTTTTCTCCTATCAAAATCGGCGGCATAGAGGTAAAGAACCGCATTGCCATGATGCCGATGGGCGTTTTTTCCCCACGTCTGATGGATTTGAGTTCAGGCGCCTATACGAAAGACGGCGCGGATTATTACATCGAGCGCGCAAAAGGCGGAACCGGCCTCATCATCACCGGCCTTATTCCGATCGTCCCCAATCCCATATTCTTTATCCGTAACCCGGAGGCATTCGTAAAAAATATACGGTACTTAACGGACGGTGTGCACGAGCAGGGCGGAAAGATTTTCATACAGTTAACCGCGCTGACCGGTCGATCCGGACACGGCAACGAAAGCCTGACCCCTGCCCCCGCGGAGATTCAGAACGTATGGGATCCGACCAAAAAGAACAGGGCTATCACAAAGGATGAAATAAAGGCCTATATCAAGAATTTTGCCGAGAGCGCTTACTGCGTGAAGCAGGGCGGGGGAGACGGCGTGGAGATTCATGCCGTGCACGAAGGCTATCTGCTGGATCAGTTTGTCATCGCGTCGATGAACGGTCGTACCGACGAATACGGCGGAAGTCTTGAAAACCGCATGCGGTTCCCCGTAGAAATCGTGCAGGCTATCAAAGCGAAATGCGGGAAGGATTTTCCCGTCTCGCTGCGTTACAGCGTGAAAAGCTATACGAAGGGCTTCAATCGCGGCGCGCTGCCGGGAGAAGACTTTGTGGAATTCGGACGCGATATGGAGGAAAGCCTCATTATCGCAAAGAAATTTCAGGAAGCCGGCTACGATATGCTCAACTGCGACAACGGCACCTATGACGCGTGGTATTGGTCGCATCCACCCATGTATATGCCCAAGGCATGCAACCTTCAGGATGTCGCGCGCGTGAAGGCCGTTGTGGACATTCCTGTCGTATGCGCCGGCCGATTTGACGATCCCGAGCTCGCGGAACAGGCTATTGCGGATGGACGAATCGACATGATGGGAATGGGCCGCCCGCTGCTTGCGGACCCTGAGGCGGCCAATAAATTCAGAGAAGGCAAGCTGGACGACGTGCGTCCCTGCATCAGTTGCCATCAGGGGTGCCTGGGGCGTATATTCCAGGGCAAGGACATCAGTTGCGCCGTCAACCCATCGTGCGGCCGGGAAAAGAGCTATGCGCTGCAGCCTGCCGAGGTAAAAAAGAGAGTGCTTGTGGTCGGCGGCGGGCTGGGCGGCATGGAAGCCGCGCGCGTTTGCGCACTGCGCGGCCACTCGGTGGAACTATATGAAAAAACGGGAGAGCTCGGCGGCGTATTTGTAGCTGCGACTACGCCGGATTTCAAGGATGAAGATAAGAAGCTGCTCGCCTGGTATAAGAAACAAATGCGGGATCTCAATATCGGCATCCATATGAACAGCGAAGTGACCGCCGCGGATATACAAAAGGGCGGCTTCGACGAAGTGTTCATCGCCACCGGCGCTACGGAGCGCAGGCTGAACATACCGGGCTTCGACTCACCGAACGTCACTTACGCCATCGATACCCTGCGCCACAAGGATGTTGAGGGAGAGAATGTGCTTATCGTCGGCGGCGGCCTTACCGGCTGTGAAATCGCCTATGAATTGGCGCGCAAGGGCAAGAAGGTAAGCATCGTCGAAATGACGGAAACCATACTCAACGCGTTTGGTTTATCCGCCGCGAACTACAATATGCTGATGGAGCTTTTGGATTACTATCATGTGACCGTCATCAAAAACGCGGTGGTAAAAAGTTATGAGAACGGCGTGGCAACCGTGATCGAAACGATCAAGAACTATCCCAACATTGCCAACCGAGCCAAGCTGATGTTTGCGGTTGGTCCGCAGGGCATCCCTCAAAAGCACGAGATTAAGGCCGATCACATCGTGGTTTCCGTGGGATACACCAGTAACGATGCGCTGTACCGGGAGGTAGCGGACGGGAACGTGCATTTGATCGGCGACGCAAAGCAGCCCACCAATGTAATGGACGCCATCTGGGCGGCCTATGAAACCGCTATGAAGATTTAGCACCGGGCAATAAGACCAGGCTTGGCGGCAAAAACCTGAATAC
>JAEWWD010000060.1 GCA_023396535.1 Bacillota bacterium | reverse complement strand
AAACAGGTCATTATTTTCTGCGGGGACCCACGGCGCGGACGCGAACTGCTCGTTGGAGGCATGGACGGGATTGTTTGCAATACCGATGTCGGCGTATTGATTGAAGCTTTTCAAAACAACCTGAAGGATTTGCGGCGACCGATGCAAGCGCCTGCTGCGATCCCCGAAAGTAAGGCGGTTTCGATTAAAAAGGATATCTACAGCAACTATATTCACAGGAGTGCCCCCGCCCCGGCTTTCGTAGCGCCTGCAGTCATGACCCGTGATTTTCCCAATCTTCACCCCGCCGACCTCGCGCTTATCGGCGGCAAAGTGGTTATTCCGCAGGCGGGTGTTATCTCTGCGAACGTCTATGTCAAAGGCGGGAAAATCGCCGCACTGGCCGACTGCGTGCTGCCTTCAAAGGAGTTCGTTGACGTCGCCGGCAAATACGTACTGCCCGGTATTATCGATCCGCACACGCACTTTGGAATCGGCACAGACTTTCAGACGGACCTTCGCAGCGAAAGTCTGTCCGCCATCGTCGGCGGTATAACCACCGTTGGGACTTTTATCGGCGCGAGCATGGCGAATGTGGCCGATTTTCCGAAGCTCGTATCGGATGTGTCGGAGTATTCCAGCGTTGACATGGTTCCGCACTTCGTTATCGGACGCACGGAGCAGCTCGAAGAAATACCGCGTATGGTGCACGAGCTCGGCATTCGCACATTCAAAGTGTATTTAAACGGCATCGAAGGGCTGATTCCTTCGATGGACGATGCATTCGTGATCGAAGTCATGACCCGGCTCAAGGCGACCGGCGAGGAATGCATCCTGTTCCTGCACTGCGAGAACCACGCTTTGATCGAACGCGCGACCAAGCTTGCCGAACAACGCTACGGCGCGGACGCTACCATCGAGCAATATGAGGACACGCATCCGGCAATGGCGGAAGAAGAAGCGGTGATGCGCGTGGCGTTCTTTGCCAGGAAACTCCGCCAGCCGGTCTATATTGTACACGTATCGAGCGCCGACGGCGCTCAGATGGTCGCAAAAATCAAGGAAGAAAACCGGTATGTGTTTGCCGAGACGACTTCTCCCTACCTCTCGGTGACATCCGCGCAGTATGGTGATACGTCCGGATTGATGGTTCCGCCGCTTCGCACCGAACGCGACGTCAACGGCCTGTGGAACGCGGTGAAAAGCGGCGTAATCGATACCATCGGTACCGACAACGTCACCTTAACGCTTCGGGAAAAGGGTGATCCGGGGAATGTCTGGAAGGCGTTTCCCGGCTACCCGGCGCTCGAAACGCATCTGCCCGCCCTGCTCAGTGAAGGATGCATCAAACGCGGGCTCGACATCGAGCGGCTCGTCCACGCGATGACAAAGCGTCCGGCGGAACTGCTTGGCCTGTACCCGCGCAAGGGAACGTTGCTGCCCAACAGCGACGCGGATATTGTGGTGGTCGACCTGCAAGCCATGAAGACGGTGCGCGTGTGTGCGCTGCACTCTCGCTCCGACTTCTCGATTCACGAGGGTCGTGGATTCACCGGCTGGCCGGCGCTCACGATCAAAAACGGCATCGTCGTCGCCCGTGACGGCCAGCCGACCGGCCTGCGGGCCGCGGTGCGCGCGATCACGCACCGATCAAGCAGATATTGATGATTATGGGGGAAACAGATATATGAAAGAAATCAGGCTTCATGGAATTGGAGGCCTCGGTACCGTCAAAGCCGGAGAAATCCTTGTTCACGCCGCAGTGCTGGACGGTAAATTCGGCAACTCTACGCCGTTCTTCGGGTTTGAGCGGCAGGGTGCGCCCGTCACCTCATTCGTTCGGTTGGATGATCGAAAGATCCGCCCAAAGAATCAGATCTATCATCCGAACTGCGTAATCGTGATTGATCCCAGCCTTCTCGTTTCGGCTCCTGTGTTCGAAGGGATCGCGCCGGAAAGTTTTTTCATACTGAACACGAAGTCGGACGACATTACCAAGCTCGCCGAACACGAAACTATTCGAACCGTCGCTTATCTCAACGCGACGCAGATCGCCCTCGACGTCCTGGGGCGCGCGATCCCCAACACCGTTATGCTCGGCGCGTTTGTCAGGGCAACCGGCTGGGTGCGCAAGGACTTGATGGAGCAAAAGGTGGAGGAATTCTTCGGTGCTAAAAATGTTGTCGCTTTCAACCGCGGCTTCGACGAAGTGCAAATCCGTCATTTGATTTAAAATCCATCACTTCGATGTAAAAAATCCATCACTTTATGGATTGATTGGAGAGTTTCAATGGATTATGTCAGCAAGTATATCGTCCCCATTGGCTGCGATGGTATCCATTTCATACAGACTGGTAAATGGCGAACCCGCAGGCCCGTTATGGATACCGGCATGTGTGTCAGGTGCGGCATCTGCTTGATGTACTGCCCCGTCAATTCGATACTGCGCGATGAGGACGGCAGCTTCCGCATCACCTACGATTTTTGCAAGGGCTGCGGCATCTGCGCCCACGAATGCAAGCAGCAGGCCATTGCGATGGTTCCGGAAAAGGAGGGGGATGAGGTATGAGCGAAGTACAGGTTCTCAACGGCAATAAAGCTGCCGCAATCGCTGCCGCGCTCTGCCGTCCGGGCGTCATCGCCGCATATCCGATCACGCCCCAGACGCCCCTCGTGGAGTATTTGGCCGATTTTGCGGCCAATGGCGTAATAGACAGCACGGTAAGCGAGGTTGAGAGCGAACTTTCCGCCATGAGCGTGCTCACCGGCGCGTCGCTTGCCGGTTCCCGGACATTTACCGCATCGTCCTCGCAAGGGCTTGCGCTCATGTACGAGCCGTATTTCCGCGCATCCACATTGCGCCTTCCCGTAGTCATGGCCATCGCCAACCGTGAGATGATCTCCCCGCAGACATTGTGGGGCGGTCCGCAGGACGTGCTGAGCGTACGCGACGCTGGTTGGCTGCAGGTGCATGTCGAGGACAATCAGGAGATACTGGATACCCTCATTATGGCGTTTCGCATCGCGGAAGATAAAAATGTCTTATTACCCATCAACGTCTGCTACGACGGCTTCTACCTCTCCCACATGACCGAACGGGTCGAGATCCCCGATCAGGCGGACGTGGACGCATTCTTACCGCCGTACCATCCCGAGCACATACTGCTCGACCCGGAACGGCCGATGGCGGTCGATCCGTTGACGCATGGATACCTGCTCACCGAATACCGGCTCAAACACATGATGGGGCAGCAGAACGCGCTTGGTCTGTTCGACGAAATTGACGCCGAATACGGCCGCCGCTTTGGGCGCAGCTATGGCGGCGCCATTGAGGAATACCGCTGTGACGGCGCGGAATTTGTGCTGGTCACGATGGGGTCCATGACCGGCGCAGCCAAGGAGAGCATAGACCGCGCGCGTGAGAAGGGCTTGCCGGTCGGCCTTTTGAAGGTTCGCTTGGTGCGCCCGTTTCCCGCTGCGCGGATCGCAAAGGCGCTCTCAGGTAAAAAAGCGTATGGCGTGATTGACCGGAATGTCTCCTTCGGTTGGAACACCGGCATTATCTACGCGGAGATCGGCTCGGCCATGAACCGCGCCGGGCTCGTCGTCCCGTCGGTACCGTTCATTTGCGGTCTCGGCGGCGAGGATATCACTATGGCCCACGTTGACTATGCCATCGAGCGTATCTTAGAAACGGCCGGCACAAAGCGCTTCGGTGAGACGATCTGGCTCAACAGAGAAGTCAAAGTGGTGTAGGGAGGAATCAATATGACGATCATTGATAAACTGGCAACCTATGAGGATCAGATTTCTCCGGGTATCTCCGCGTGCGTCGGATGCAACGTTGAGCTGACGTTGCGCACCTGCCTCAAGGTTCTTGGTTCCAACACGATCTTTGCCATTCCTCCGGGGTGCATGGGCGGCGTGGGAGTGGTGGGCTGGGATAAGCAGTCCGGCGCAAAGGTGCCGGTGTTTTTTCCGCTGCTCGACAACGTGGCGTCCATGCTCGCGGGCATCAAGCTCCACTATGACCGCGTGGGACGCGACGTCAATGTCGTAGCCTTCGCCGGCGACGGCGCTACCGTGGACGCGGGCTTCCAGTGCCTGTCCGGCGCTGCGGAGCGCGGCGCGCGGATTATCTATATCTGCTATGACAACGAGGGCTACATGAACACCGGCTATCAGCGTTCCGGCTCTACTACGAAGGGCGCGTGGACCTCCACCACTCCGGTGAGCAATACCGGCAGCGGCGGCAAGAAGCAAAATAAAAAGGATTTCCCGATGATCATGGCAATGCACGATCTGCCGTATATGGCCACCATGAATCCCTCTTATATCCCCGATATGGTCAGAAAACTCGAAAAGGCGCAGGAGGCGGCCAAGCAAGGCCTGGTCTACCTGCATGTCTATAATCCCTGCGTGACCGGCTGGGGGTTCCGATCCGACGAAAGCATCGAGCTGGCGCGGCTTGCGGTGGAAACGAATTTCGCGCCGTTGTACGAAGTTGAGAATAAAAAGTTCAAACTGTCTGTCACCGTTAAGAATCCAAAACGGGTGAAGGAGTTTATCACACGCTTTAAAAAATTCAAGCATCTTACCGACGAGGATATTGCCGCTTTGCAAACTCTCACGGACGAAAAATACGCGCGTCTCGAAAGCCTTTGCCGGCTGTAGGACGCGCTGGGAGGACATCAGTTTGAAGCTGAACGATCTTAAAGCGCTGTTTGACCCAAAGGGGATCGCCGTCGTTGGGGCGTCCAATAACCCCCTCAAAGCCGGCAGCGTCATCATCAACAATATGGCGTTCGGTCCTATGGCCGACCAGCTCTATCCGGTCAACGCCAACGAGCCGGACGTTGCCGGGCTGCATGCTTACAAGCTGCTCTCGGAGATTCCGCACAAAGTAGAACTCGTGGTGCTGATCATGCCTTCGTCTGCGATTTACGCCGTTATGGATGATATTGATAAACGTATGGCCGAGAAGGGCGATGTTCGGGCGATCGTCTGCGCCGCAGCCGACTATAGCGAGACAAAGACCGAGGAAGGCATCCGCCGTCAGGCGCGGCTGATGCAGGCGAAGGAACGATATGGCATCCGCGTGGTGGGGCCGAACTGTATCGGCGTGATTAATAACCAGAATGGCGTTAACACCACGTTTGTGAGTACTGGCGTGCCCGAGAGCCGCTTCGGCCCGCAGAGCCGGATTTCCTTTGTATCACAGAGCGGCGCGATCGCGGCCTCTATTCTGATGGCTGGCGCGTCCAAGCCGCTCGGCATCCGGTACAACAAATTCATTTCAATCGGCAACATGGCCGATGTGAACTTCATCGATCTGCTCGAATATTTGGAGAACGATCCGACAACGGCGGTAATCGGCATGTACCTGGAGGGCTTTTCAAACGGACGACGGCTCATCGAGACCATGGGGCGTATCGCAAAAAAGAAGCCCGTCGTCGTGCTGAAGGTCGGGCGCAGCAGCCGCGGCAGCGCCGCCGCATCCTCTCACACGGGCTCACTGGCGGGCACGGATGCGGTCTACGACGCAGCCTTCCGGCAATACGGCATCGTGCGGGTGGACAGCATCGACGAGTTGCTCGATACGCTCGTGGCATTCGACCGTATGCCGAACATGCGGGGCACAAACACGTTCCTGCTCACGCAGGCGGGCGGTCCCGGGATATTCTGCACCGATGAAATGAGCCGCTTTCCCGAGCTCACATCACCTCTGGTTTCTCTAAAGACCAAAGACACGCTGCGCGCAGTGATTCCGCCAATGTCATCGGTATGCGAACCCGAGGGGTACGCGGATATCACGGCCGCCGCTACTGTGCGGCACCATTGTGATTCGCTGCGGACGGTACTGATGGATGACGCGGTGGACACTGTGCTGTTCATCACGGTGGTTCCGCCGTTCCTGCCCGTCGACGAGCTTGGAAACGCGCTTGCCGACATGTATCACGGGTTGAATAGCCAGCATCAAAAGCCGGTGTTCTTCTGCATTATGGCGGGCGACTACGTTCTGCCCTGCCGCAGGCTGCTCGAAAAAGCTGGGCTTTGCACCTTTCAGTCACCCTTAGAG
>JAEWWD010000033.1 GCA_023396535.1 Bacillota bacterium | reverse complement strand
GCTGCCACCTGTGCAGAAGCTGCCACATGGGCAAATGCAACTGGGGCATCGCCACCCAAAGGCCGGACCTTGTCAAACGCCTCAACCCCGAAATGGGATGCGAGCGGCTGTGCAACCTCATCACGGCGTTCACGCACGAGATCAAGGAGATGATGGGCGGCATGGGCATCAACTCCATAGAGGCGCTCAGGGGCAACCGCCTCATGCTACGCGGCGTCGGGCTCAACGAGAAGGAGCTCGACATACTCGGCATCAAGCACGCTGGAGAATAAGGAGGTATGGCATGAAGCGGATCTATGTGAACGAGCAATGGTGCCTGGGGTGCCATCTTTGCGAATATAACTGCGCGTTTGCCAACAGCGGCATGACGGATATGGCGAAAGCCCTCAAGGATGTGCGCATCAATCCGCGCATCCGTATTGAGGAACAGGACGGCATCTGCTTTGCCGTCGCTTGCCGTCACTGCACGGAGCCCCTGTGCGTAAAGGCTTGTATTTCCGGCGCGCTGACCATCAACGACGGACTCATCTCCATCAATACGGATAAGTGCATGTGCTGCTATACCTGCGTGCTGTCCTGCCCGTACGGCGCAATCATGCCGTCGGACGAAGGCCCCATGCAGAAATGCGAGCTTTGCACCAAGAACGACTGCGGGCAGCCGGCTTGCGTAACCGGGTGCCCCAACAAAGCGATCGTGTTTGAGGAGAGAGAAGCATGCAATATGTGATCATTGGAAATTCCATAGCGGCCGTGGGCTGCATAGACGGTATCCGCCGCGCCGACCCGGACGGCGCTATCACTGTGGTGGGCAGGGAGCCGTACCATGTGTATTCCCGCCCTCTTATCTCCTACCTGCTGCTGGGTAAAACGGATCTCGACCGTATGGCGTACCGCCCGTGGGATTATTATGAGCGCAACGGCTGCACGCTGTTAAAAGGAAAATCCGCCGTGAATATCGACCCCAAGGCGCACAGCGTTACCCTGGACGACGGTACGAAATTGCCCTACGACAAGCTGCTGGTGGCGACGGGTTCCCGTCCGTTCGTACCGCCAATCAAGGGGCTGGATACTGTGGGAGAATATCATACGTTCATGACGCTGGACGATGCGTTGAAGCTGCAGGAAAGCGTTAGGCCGGAAAGCAACGTGCTCATTATTGGCGCGGGCCTGATAGGGTTGAAATGCGCCGAAGGCATTCGTAAGTCAGTCGCTTCCATCACTATCGTGGATATGGCCAAACAGGTGCTGCCCAGCGTACTCGACGCTGCAGGCGCGGCGATCGTGCAAAAACACCTCGAGACGCAGGGTATACAGTTTGTGTTGGGCGCGGGCATCGACTCCTTCGACCACAAAACGATGGCTTTGCAGGATGGTCAGCGCATCCCCTTCGACGTACTGGTGGTCGCTGCCGGCGTGCGGCCGGAGGTTGAGCTGGTGAAGGAAGCGGGCGGACAGGTGGAGCGCGGCATCCGCACGGACCACTGCGGCGCCACTACGCTGTCCGACGTTTTCGCTGCCGGCGACTGTGCCGAGAGTTACGACATTACGATCAACAGCCACCGTATACTGGCGCTGCTGCCCAACGCCTACATGCAGGGTGAATGCGCAGGCAACAGCATGGCGGGCGGCGATCTGATGTTTGACCGCGCCATACCGCTCAACGCGACGTCGCTGTTTGGCCTGCATATGACGACGGCCGGAAGTTATATCGGCGAGGAGCATATTTACGAGTCCGAAGGAAATTACAAGCGGCTGTTTGTACAGGACGATCTGCTCAAGGGCTTTATCATCATAGGGAATGTAGAGCGTACGGGTATCTACACGGCGCTCATACGCAACAAAACGCCGCTTTCCAGCATTGATTTTGAACTGATATGCGAAAAGCCGCAGCTCATGGCCTTTTCCAAGAAGGAACGGGCGCGGCAGCTTGGGGGTGTACAATGATGATTATCGACGCAAAGGGTATGCATTTTCGAGACCTGAACGCGAAGCTGCATGAGACGGACAGTAAGGAGATACTGATCGAGGGCTGCATGGGGCAGCGCTATATTGCCAACGGGCTCAGGGATAAGCACGTCACGGTCCGGGGTACCCCTGGCAACGCGCTGGGCGCGTATATGGACGGCGCGACCGTCGAAGTGGAGCGCAACGCGCAGGATGCCACGGGGGATACCATGAACGACGGCTGCATCATCGTGCGCGGTTCGGCGGGCGACGCCACCGGGTATTCCATGCGCGGCGGCAAAATATATGTGCGTGGCAACACGGGCTATCGCTGCGGCGTGCATATGAAGGAATATGGGGATAAGATTCCGTTGATCGTCGTGGGCGGCCGCGCGGGGAGTTTCGTAGGCGAGTATCAGGCGGGCGGCGAAATCTATGTGCTGGGCCTCAACGCGGGCATGAAGACGCCCGTGGGGTATTTCTGTGGTACGGGCATACACGGCGGCGCGATATATCTGCGCGCGTCCGAACTGCCGCCGGATCTTCCCGCGCAGGTAAAGGCCAGCGAAGCGCAGGAGAAGGATATGGAGCATATCGGGGAGCAGCTTAAGGAATACTGCGAGCTGTTTGATCTGGATATGCGTGAGATTCTCGCGCATAAGTTCTTTGTGTTGAATGCGGACACCAAAAATCCTTACCGTCAGATGTATATCCATTGAAACCATAAGGGATGCGAAATGGGCTGCCTCCGTTTACCGGGACAGCCCATTTTATGCTTAACCCAAGGATATAATTGTTATTGCTGCGGCACGATGCGCTGCAGCGTGGAGGCGATGTTCGCAAACCCCGCACTGAGAATATCGATGTCGTTCTGCATCATCACAAAACCCAGCCTGTCGGCATATTTTTCAAGCAGTTTGGGGCCGGCGTGGATGCCAAACGCTTTCCCATTTCGCTTGCAGACGTCGGCCACATGGTCGATGGCGTCGATCATGGTGGAGCACATCGTGTCGCCCGGCACGCCCAGCGAAATGCTCAGGTCATTCGGTCCGATCAGCAGCACGTCGATGCCGGGGGTCTGCGCGATGGACTCGGCGTTTTCTATGGCGAGTTTGGTTTCAATCTGCGCGATAGAGATCACGCTGTCGTTCCCCTGCTGCATGGCCTCCGCATGTTTTACGCCGCCTTTATAGCCGGTGGGCGCACCGCCTGCCGCAAATCCCCGTTCCCCGATGGGCGGGTATTTCGACCAGCGTACGATCTCTTCCGCCATCGCGCGGGTTTCCGTCATGGGTACCATAACGCCGGACGCGCCGCAGTCCAGCGACCGGGAAATGCAGTCCTTCGAGAGCATGGACGCCCGAAAAAGACCGGGCAGCCCCACGGCATTGGCCATAAGGCAAAGGTCGTGCAGGGTTTCTATGGAGTAGTTGCTGTATTCGCAATCGAACATGACGAAGTCGAGGCCCGAATTTTTTGCAAGTATACATACGGCCGGGTTTCGGACTACGCGAAGCATCGTACCATAGATTTTTTGACCGGACAGCATTTTTTGCTTTATGCTCATGATGTTGCTCCTTTTCTGTAATGGTGTGTAAAATCGGTCAAAAAAATTATAGTAGATCGGCATGTTTCAAGTCAACGAACCGGCCATGGCCTCTAGTTATACTACTATTCCCATGTGGAATGAGGCGACAAATGCCTGCCTTTTCCGTTGGGCGCAGGTTGCTTCTCCGCCATGATGCCGTTCATGACATGCAGAAGCTGATGCGCCGGAACCGACATCAGATCCCCGCGCCGGTGAATTGCGCCGACAGACACCTTGAGCAGCGGCGACCCCGTCAGGAAGAAGCGAAAAGCAGCAGGGTTGTGTATGTTTTTCACAAAAGATTCCGGCAAAAAGAAAGTGACATTCCACGATTCCCCGAACTCAGCGCTTGTAAATTGATCTCTCGAAGTCATGATGGTTACGGGCGAAGAAATGCCGCACTGTTCAAACAAGCGGTCGGTCAGCATTCGAAATCTTGTGCCTGTATTTCGCAGTATAAACGGCTCGTCCTTGAAAAGCTCCAGATTGATCCAGGGATAGGGGCTTCCCTTTACCTGCTTCCCCAGCGCGGAGAGCGGGTTGGAAACCGGCACGCAAAGGAGTATGTTCTCTTCAAAGAAGACTTCCGCCTGTACATCCGGCGCATAGGTCGGCAGTGAGATGAAGCCGATGTCCAGTTGGTAATCCTGCACCAGCCGCTCGATTTCCGGAGACGTCATTTCCCGAAAATCCATTTGTAAAGTAGGCTCCAGCTTACGCAGCCGCATGATCGCCTCGTAAACGATATCGCGAAGACCCGTACAGGAGAAAGCCACCTTGAGCGTTTCGCTTCTCTCGCTTTTCACACGGGTCATTTCCATTTCCAGTTGGGACTTGACGCCCGCCATCTCGGCCGCATATGCGATATACCTTTCTCCTGCCAGTGTGGGCAGGAGCTTTTTCTTGGATCGGTCAAACAAAACTACGCCTACCCTTGTTTCAAGCGATTGGAGATATTTGGTCAATGCCGGCTGGGAAATGAATAATTCCCGGGCCGCAAGGCTGATGCTTTGATGTTTCGCTATTGCCAGAATATAGTCTATATCCTTGCACTCAATCATGA
>JAEWWD010000304.1 GCA_023396535.1 Bacillota bacterium | reverse complement strand
GTTCGTATACTCTTTTCAGGAAGCTTCGCTTATCCATACGCTCAGTATAGGGCTTATCCGCTATTTTCGCAATGTGGGTGCAGTCTATTTCGCGCTTGGTCTGAGCGCCGCGTTTGTCCATTCTATGATTTCATGCACGCAGACGGCGGCTTCTTCCGGCTGGCTGTGTTCAATGCATTCCGCGAGCCGCCGGAACAGATCCAGTCGAGCGTTTTGCCCGGGTACTGTGAACAACCTGTCAAACAGGGCGGTGTATACGGGGCGCATAGTGGAATGCAGCAGCGGATACACGATGTTTCGGGAAGCCACGGCGATTAGCCGGTAAAAATCAAATACCGTTTCGCTCAATTCGGCAGCTTCCTTTGTGCTCTTTATGGATTCGAGCCGCGCTTTGATGGCCTCAATATCCGCGCTTGTACGGTGCTGCGCGGCAAGCCGCGTGTAATCCTGCTCGCAGGCTTCGCGTATCTGCAGCACAGAGGTGAGCAGTTCGGCGTCAAAACGGCCGCCGCTGTGCTCCAGCATAACCTGCAGCACTTCCAGCCTGCCCCGGCTTTTGTAATCCGCTACATATATGCCCTTGCGCGGAACGACCTCAAGGAAGCCTATGCTGGCCAGCTCCGTCGTACCGCCGTTGATGACGGCGCGGCTGACTTTCATCTCATCCGCAAGCTCGCGCTCGGTGGGCAGCTTTTCGCCCACGGAGAGCTTGCCGGAAAGTATCATGCTCTCGATTTCTTCAACGAACATTTCGGAAAGCGTCGGGGAAATCAGCGCTTTGAATTTCATACGTTGCCCTCCGTTTCTGCATTCGCTTATCTTTGTATGTTATGCTTTGACGCGCAGCGCCGCAAGTATTTTTTCAGGCGTAGCAGGAAGATCCCGTATGCGCACGCCGACGGCGTCGTAGATGGCGTTGATGACGGCTGGCGTCATGGGCACAGTCGCGACTTCCGACACGCCCTTTGCGCCGAGCGGACCGGCGGGGTCCGGGTCCTCCAGCATGAGTATTTCATAGCGCGGCGTTTGATCTATGGTGGGTATGCCCAACTGGCCGTAATACCGCTTGACGGGCCTGCCGCCCTGCATGGGAAAGGATTCCGAAAGCGCGTAGCCGATGCCCATGGAACAGCTTCCGTGCAATTGTCCATCCACGATGTTGGGGTTGATGAGCCTGCCCACATCGTGCGCCGCGACGACCTCCAGCACGCGTACATCGCCGGTTTCCACATCCGCTTCCACGATGGCGGACTGCGTCGTATATGCATACGCAGGGTAATTCTTGTAGTCCATTTCGGAAACGGATTTTCGGCCTTCCACATCATAGAGCGCAAATGTTTTGGGCGCAACATAAACGAAGTTGCCGGAAAGAGCAGGGGAAGCCGCTTCTTTAAGGAGCGTGCATGCGCGGCCAAGGTTTTCCGCCGTGGCGGGCAACAGGGATTTGTAAGTTTCGTCGTCAGGCGCGAAGGCGGGGCGGGGAGAAACCTCCTCTATCGCATTGCCCGGCTCCGGATATTGCCTGTCGCGCAGCAGCGCGGTCAGCTTTTCGCGGAAGCGCTGCGCCGCGCCGACAACGGCGCTGCCGCTGATGAGCGTCTGGCGCTCGCCCACCGCGTTGCTGTGCTGCCGGGTGAGCTGCGTATCGCCGTTTACGATGTCGATGGCGTCCATCGGGCAACCCAGCACCTGCGCCGCAAGC
Source organism: Bacillota bacterium (assembly GCA_023396535.1). GTDB lineage: Bacteria > Bacillota > Clostridia > Christensenellales > CAG-138 > JAEWWD01. The sequence goes on along the minus strand of JAEWWD010000304.1, from coordinate 3,156 downwards.
TGCGCCATGGCCGTGCGGAAGCCCTGCCCCATGTCGATGCCGGATACGGCGATATGCAGCCTGCCGTCCTCCTTCAGCGTCACCGTCGCGCCCGCGTCATCCACCTTGCCCTTGCCCGCGCCCACGTTCTTGAAGCCGCAGGCCATACCCATGCCCAGCCGCTTGGCGCCGTTGGGGTAGTGTGGGGCGTAGCGTTTGAGCGCCTCGTAAGTCGCGTCGCGGCAAAGCAGTATGGTATCGCGTATGCCCACGCTCTTTTGCAGTATTTCGCCTGAAAGCGTCGCGTCCATAGGCTTGAAGGCGTTGATAAGCCGCAGTTCGAACGGGTCCATGTGCAGGCATTCCGCCGCCTCGTCGAGCAGGGATTCCATGGCGAACGCCGCCTGGTTGATGCCAAACCCGCGAAACGCGCTGGATGGTACATTGTTGGTATACAGCGCCTTGCCGCTGACCCGCCCGTTGGGCATGCGGTAGGGTCCCACCGAGAATATGCACCCCTGGTCGATTACGCGGGGGCTGAGCTCCGTGTACGGCCCGCCGTCGGATAGCATGGCGGCATCGATATACCTGAGTTCCCCCGAAGGAGCGACGCCTATTTCGTAGGAAAGCTGGTACGGGTGGCGCTTTGTGCTGCGTCCGAGGGATTCTTCGCGCGTGAATGTCAGTTTCACGGGGCGTTTGAGGCAATATGCTGCGACGACCGCCGCCGGTTCTACCGTGATATCCGCCTTGCTGCCGAACCCGCCGCCCACCGGCGTGCCTATGAGACGAACCGTGTCGGGGGGAAGGTTCAGCACCGCCGCAAGCTGCCGGCGCGCCTCGAAGGGGGATTGCGTATGCGAGTATAGAACCATGCACGCCTGCGCCTCGTCCCAGTACGCGAGGCAGGATTCGGGTTCCAGATAGGCGTGCTCCACGGCGGGCGTTGTGAAGCGGCCAGACAGATGCAGCAGTCCGGGTTCCGCTTTTGCACAGGAGATATCGCCCATCTCGTGGCGAAGCGATTTGATTACATGCCCCTGTTCCTCCGCCTCCTGCATGGTAAGTATGGGCGGAAGGGGCTCGATTTCGAACCGAACCAGTTTGGCCGCCGCGCGGGCCTGTTCCTGCGTATCCGCCACAACGAGCGCAAGCATATCGTAAATGAAGCGTATTTCGCTGTCGCAGAACACGGGCTGATCCGGCATGAGTATGCCGAACGCGTTTTTGCCGGGCACGTCCTTCGCCGTGAGCACGGCGACGACGCCGGGTGCGCCAAGCGCTTGCGCGGTGTCGACGCCGCGCAGCAGGCCGTGCGGTACGTTCGCCCATACGGGTGCGGCGAACAGCATGCCGGGAAGCTCCCTGTCATCCGCAAAGGATAGCGTGCCGGTCGCTTTTTCGACGCCGTCCTTATCCCATACGGCTTTGCCCATGGGCTCTTGTGTGCCGGGGAAGGCGGACGATAGCGATATTTCCGCGTGTACGCCGTCGCTGAGCTGTTTGTACAGGCGGCTGTGCGTGAGGGGCCCCGGGGACTCTTCCGTATACTGTGCCTCTGCGGCATTACGAAGTTTGCCGGCCGCGAGCTCCACGGCTTCTATGATTTTGACATAGCCGGTGCAGCGGCAGTAATTGCGCTTGAGCGCGTCGAATATCTGGCGGCGCGTGGGGCTGAGCGTGGTGTCCAGCAGCGCTTTTGTTGCGAGTATCATGCCCGGCGTACAAAAGCCGCACTGTATGGCGCCTTTTTCCAAAAACGCTTCTTGTATGGGGTGCAGCGCGCCGTTTTGTGCAAGGCACTCTATGGTTTCGATGCGCTTGCCGTCCACAGATTTGAGTTTCAAAATGCAGGAGCGCACGGGTTTGCCGTCCGCCAATACGGTACACGCGCCGCAATGGCCGGTGCCGCAGCCCTCCTTTGCCCCCTTCAGGCAGGCGACGCCCCGCAGATAGCGAAGCAAAGTCATATCGGACTCCCGCGCGAGAATTTCGACGGGACGGCCATTGAGCGAAAAACGGATGAAATCGGATGAAGACTGCATACCGGGCACTTCCTTTATTTGAAATAAGGTGAAAAAACGACCGGAATATTAGAAGAACGCGTTGGTATAACCATAGTCCAATGACATTGTATTGCGGATACAATTCGATGTCAATATTATAGAACGAGAATAATTGGCAGATTATTTGGAATCGACGAAGGATAAAGCAATAACCTGTCCGATTATTAATGATTGACTTAATTGCTGGTTGAGCCAAGATCCAAATATGCCGTGGCATAGCATATGATCAAACGCCGCGAATTATGCCGGCGTCATGCGCGGATGGTCCCGTATCAGGCGTGTGTTCCTCTGCATTGTATGGCCGTGAAGCTGTTGTATTATTACTAAACGGCCATACTAAAGAAAGCTGTATTCTTAACATTCCAAACAGTGGAGGTACCAGGCATGCATCCTCAAGCGGACCGTTGGATAGACGAGCACACAAACGACATCGTAGCTGCCGTACAGAAAAGCGTTTCGTTTAGAAGCGTCTATGCGGACGGCGGCGGGCCGGGCGCGCCCTTCGGCAATTCCTGCCGGGATATGCTTTTGTACGCGCTTTCGCTGTGCGAGGGTTTTGGATTTACAGTCAATAATCTCGACGGATACATAGGGTATGCAGATTTCGGCGAAGGGGAGGAGATGCTGGGCATACTTACCCATCTTGACGTCGTGCCCGAGGGGGAAGGCTGGCATCACGACCCGTTCGGGGGAGAGATCGTGAACGGCTGTATTGCGGGCCGCGGCACGCAGGACGATAAGGGCCCGGCGATAGCGTCCATATTTGCGCTTGCAGCCGTAAAGGCCGCGGGCTTTCGTTTTCGCCGCAGGGTGCGGCTGATATTTGGCTGCGACGAGGAGAGCGGCATGCGGTGCCTGCAGCATTATAAGATGGTCAACGCCCAACTGCCGGATCTGGCGTTTTCGCCGGACGCCATGTATCCTCTGGTCAATTCCGAGAAGAACATATTCCATGCGCGCTATACGGCCGCATTCCCTTCCGCGCTGCGCCTTTCTGCCGGTACCGTCGTCAACGCCGTGCCGGGCAAGGCCGTCGCGACGGTGCCGTTTGACAGGGATATGGTATTGAAAGCCGCCGCGCAATGTCCGAAGGACGGCTTTCATTACTTGA
>JAEWWD010000301.1 GCA_023396535.1 Bacillota bacterium | reverse complement strand
GTCGTCTCCCGCTCCCCGCAGCCCGGCGGCGCGACAGTGTTTGCCCTTTTATTCTCGTACATGAGACCGTCGATGTGCTTAAAAAATTCCGCGGCCGTCATCTGTGCCGAAGTATCGTACACGTCGCCGCCCATGGACAGGCTGATCGAATACGGCCGCTGTACTTCGGCATGAAAAGCATCCACGCTGGCCAATATCCGCCGCATGACTTGCCTGAGCTTTTCTCTGTCGTCGATATCCAGCAGTACGACGAACTCATCCCCGCCGTATCGCGCAAGAAAATCGCAGGGCCGCAGGTTCTTTTTGAGTATGGAGACGGTGTCCCGGAGCGCCTGATCGCCCGTCTCATGACCAAATTCGTCGTTGATTCGCTTAAATGTATCGATATCCAGCATGATAGCCGCAAACGGCCTGGCGTTGTTTTTGATTTTGAGCTGAATATAGCTGTCCAACTCCCGGCGGTTATACACGCCGGTCAGGTAATCCGTATTCAAGTCCCTGTCCTGTATGTAAAAATACACGATGAGCAGCGACAGCGCCATGCCCGCCCAGTTGTAGGAAGTGCCGTACATCAATGCCTGCAGCACCATGCCCACAACGGGGGGTATGAAGAACTGCAGCAGGGAGAAGAAATGAAGGTTTCCCAACTGCTTGCGGCTGCGGACGATAAAGAGCAGGGAATAGAACATCAGCAGAAATACGTAGCCTATGAACACAAGGAAATACGGCCCGCGGCTATAAACGTTATCGGCGCTTATGTGAAAGTACAGGTTAAACCGTATACTCAGCAGGCTGATCGCGGCGTTTACCCCCATGGTCGCCAGCAGTATGACGGACAATTTGCGTATGCGCCGTTCGTCTTTGTTTACGCGATAATCGGCATATATGATCCACATGGACGGCGCGGCGGGTATGCCCACATACAGCAGCGTATTGAACACGGTGTTCAGCACAAGGTTCACGGCGCCCGGATACAGATTGAACGCCCAGCCCAGCACATCTACGATGACAAGCGCCATATTGACATACACGAGGTATAGAAACAAACGGTTCTGCAAAAAGACACGCTGACATCCGCGCCTCGCGTTGAAATAGACGATGATCAGTATCAGCAGCGCGAATATATTGATATCCAGAGTCTGCAGAGTCTGCATAGGTATCCTCTTTCTAGACCTCCTGCTTGACGGCCGGGACATTCCCCTTCAAAAAGAGCTGCAATATCAGCGCCGCCGCGAGGGATAGGACGGCGCCGAAAACAAACGGAGCGTATGTGCCGACAGTATCCCACAGCAGCCCTGCCAGCGCGCTCGCGGGCAGCAGGGCAATTCCCACCAGCGTGGCGTGCATGCCCAACATGGTTCCTTTATATTGGGGCGGGGATATCTCGGCGATAAACGCGCGCTCCACCCCCGCTGTCATGGCGGTATATCCGCCGTACAGCGCAAACGCGCCTATGAGAAGGGCCTTCCCCGACGCGAAGGCAAACCCGAGATACACGATGGAAAATACTACGTATCCCCACACCAGCAGGCGCTTGCGGCCTACCCGGTCGGATAGCCTGCCCAGCGGTATGGACAGCGCGGCCGCCGTCACGTTGAACAGAAAATACAGCAGTATGACCGACGCGTCGTCAAAGCCCGCCGACTTTGCGCGCAACAGCAAAAACGCATTGGAAGAGTTGCCCAGCGTAAACAGAAACGCGACGGCCAGGTACAATTTCAACCCGCCGGGCAGAAGCCTTGCGTTATTCCAGAATTGCTCACGGGTTTTAGCCGGCCGCGTACTTTGCTTCTCTTTCACGAACAGGAACATTGAAAGCCCGATCAAAGCCGGTATCGTGGAAACCATGAACAGGGATTTGTAGGTAAATCGGGCGCCGGCAGCGCCAATAAGCAGATAGCTGAGCAGTATCCCGGTTGCGGCGCCCGCCATATCCAGCGCCTTGTGTACGCCGAACGCTTTTCCCAGCCCGTTCTTCCCGGCGCTTTCGCTGACCATGACGTCCCGCGGCGCGGTGCGCACGCCCTTGCCCAGCCGGTCGATAACTCTCGCCGCCAATACCCCTGTCCAGGAGGAAGCGAACAGCAGCGCCGCCTTATAGAGCAGCCCCGCCGCATACCCCGCGAAAGCGACGGGCTTCTTTTTTCCCCACCTGTCCGTCAGGTAACCGCTGAATACCTTCAGCAGGCTGGCCACGCTTTCGGCGATCCCCTCGATCAACCCAAGCAGCGCGGGCGACGCGCCAAACGCCGCCGTCAAATACAGGGGAAGCACGGGATACACCATCTCCGTACTGACGTCCGCGAAAAAGCTGACCAGCCCTAAAAATATGATATTGCGCAAGGACGGCCTCCATAAACAGATCATCGGGGTTGAGCGTGAGCGGAATTTTAAAAAAGGTCCAGAAACCGCCAAATAGGGCGGAGACGGCCAATAATCAGCAGTATACTACACTATACATCAATTCCCATACCGATGCAAGCAGTAGCCCGTGCGCCTTTCATGTATTTTTTCCCAGTCAATTATCCCCATCTGTGTCTCCAACAGTTTTACAAAACATGCAACTCGCCGGATGTTTTTCCGCTGCGGTACGTATATCGTTTGCAAACCGCCGCAAAATTCACTATACTGGGCTTATCCAAGTATACTCGGATGTGATTCGGGTGAAAAGAAGGGGGCGGCGCATGCTCACGGCCGACCTGCATACGCATACGATATACAGCCACGGCACGGGCACGGTGGAAGACAACGTGCGCGCCGCCATTGAAAAAGGCCTCAAACGCGTCGGTATCGCCGACCACGGGCCCAAGCACATATTCTTTCCCGTCAAATGGGAGGCGCTACTGCAGCTTCGGCGCGATGTGGACCGCATGAATAAAAAATACGGTTCACAAATCGAAGTGCTGATGGGGATAGAGGCGAATCTTTTGGGCGACGGCCTGACAGACGTACCGGAGGATGACTCCATATTCGATTACATACTGCTGGGCTACCACAAGGGCGCTTTCCCGCGG
>JAEWWD010000242.1 GCA_023396535.1 Bacillota bacterium | reverse complement strand
TCCCAACACGCTTCAAAAAGCGTATGCGGAGCTGGAACGGCGCGGCTTATGCTTTAGCGTTCCCGGCAGCGGACGCTTTGTCGCGCGTAACGCCCAAACGCTGCTTATGCTGCGCTCTCAAAAAAGGCAGGAAGAATTGGGGAAGCTTTTATCTGAGCTTATGGAGACGGGCATGAGCAGGAATGAACTGCACGCATTTGTCGATGACATCGCAGATCAAAGATCCGGAAAGGAAAAGATATGATCGAAGTAAAAGGAATCACCAAAACCTTCGGCGGTCACGCGGCGTTGCGTGATTTAAGTTGCACCATAGAGAACGGCCGCATCTATGGCCTTGTTGGATCAAACGGTGCGGGTAAATCAACGCTGATACGGCTGATGACAGGCGTATACAGGCCGGATTGCGGCAGCATCACAGTCGACGGCGCACCCGTATTCGACAACCCTTTCGTAAAGCAGCGGATGGTATACGTTTCGGACGATATTTATTTCCTGCCGCAGGCGAATATGAGGCGCATGGCCCTTTTGTACGCCGCCTCCTATCCCTCCTTTTCCATGAAGCGTTTTGAGGAATTCAGCCATATGTTCGGGCTTGACTCCAAGGCCTCCCTATCCACATTTTCAAAGGGGATGCGCCGTCAGGCGGCGGTGATACTCGCCCTGTGCTGCTATGCGGATTTCATTTTTATGGATGAGACATTCGATGGTCTTGACCCCGTGATGCGAGAGCTCGTAAAACGGGTGATCTATTCCGAGATGGAGCAGCGCGGCGCTACGGCGGTAATCGCCAGTCATTCTCTGCGCGAGCTTGAAGATACCTGCGACCAGCTTGCGCTTTTGCATAAGGGCGGGCTTGTATTCGAAAGCGATATACAAAACCTGAAAACCTCCCTCTTTAAGGTGCAGGTCGCTTTCAAAGAAGAATTTGGCCGCCAGGTATTTGACGGGATCGATGTGGTCAGCTTTACAAAGCAAGGCTCTGTGGCGCTTGCGATCGTCCGCGGGGACAGGGAGACAGTGCGGCAAAAGCTTATGGCGCAGAAACCGCTGCTTGTTGAAATGCTGCCCTTGACCCTGGAGGAGGTATTTATTCACGAGATGGAGGCGTTGGGCTATTCCTTTGATAATGCGATACTCGCGGATGTGGAGGGCATGCAATGAAGCAGATCTGGTTTAACAAAAAGCTTTATGCGGATGGGTTGCGCCGTCTGCGCATGGTCGGGCTTACGCTTCTGGCGATTACCGTCATTCTTACATTGTTCCTGATATGGACGTCGAACCTTTCCGGCACCGTATACGGCTACGCCGACCTTACCCCCGTGCTTTCCACATACATGTATGCGGCCCCGGTGCTTCTCGTGTTTACGGCATTCTCCTTTCTCTTCCGAAGGAACGCATCCGACCTTTACCATGCGTTTCCCATTACGCGCACAGGCCTGTACATCACGCTTTCGGCCTCCGTTTTCACCTGGGCGTTCGGTACCATTCTCATCACGCGTCTGCTCGCGTATCTATGCGTATTGCTGCAGGGACAGGCGTTTGCACCTGCGTATTTTGCCTTGCAGACGCTTTCCTATTGCGCAGGCGCGCTCCTGATAGGCGCATGCGCCCTCATCGGCGTATCCATAACCGGCACCCGCTTTTCGGCGTTTATTGTATCGGGCCTTATCCTGTTCCTGCCCCGCTGCATTTCCGCGCTTTGCGGCTTTGTGCTGACGGATACGGCCCCGCTGCTTTCGCCTATAGATCTTGGCATCTTGTTTGACGTTACGCTGAACATTCCCGTTATGTGGTTCCTGGACGGGTTTTTGGGGATTGGCCGTTCTCTCTTTGGCAGCAGTTTTGCTGCAAAAAACACGTTTGTTTCCTATCAGGCGCAACTCTATACGCTTGTACTGTCCCTTCTGTATTTGGCTTTAGGCGCTCAGGCGTTTCTGCGGCGCGCTTCCGAAACAGCGGAAAAATCCGCGCCCAGCAGGCGGTTGCAGCATGTGTACAGGGGCCTTATCTCCATGCCGTTATTTTTGCTCCTTGCCATTCTGATCGCGCGAGACGTCGATCAGCCTTTGGGCAGTGGGCACACAATCCTCATCATATTCGCGGTATTGGTGTATTTCCTGTATGAGCTGATTACGACAAAACGGTTTAAAAACCTGCTTTCAGCCTTGTATGTGCTTCCAATCCCGGTGCTTTTGTGCTTCGGCATCGCGTTCGGAACGGTGTCCTATGGGAACGCGCAGATGCGCGTGTTGCCGTCCGCCTCTGATCTGACAGGCATCCGGCTCGCTCCGTCAAGAGGTTCTGAGCCGTCTTACGCGCAGCTCCTGCAGTCGGAGATCACGTTTACCGATCCGGAGTTATTGCAGCTTGCGGCGGACGGCCTGAACTATTCGTACGAAAGCTTGAACAGCGGACGATGGGGCGGTTATGATCAAACGCTCATTTTACAGCGAAAAAACGGCGGCGACCTTGTAAGAAATATCCGCATGGCTTCTTCGGATGAGGTGCGCTTTAGCGAGGTGATGACGGCAAACGCCGCTTATCGCGCCGCAGCGCTTGCCATGCCAAAGGACGAGGAGATCTATCGGATCGCCACCAACGTGTACACATACGGAGAAGCGTATTATGATGCGGCTGCGCTCAGGAGCTTGTTCGAATTATACCGTGAGGACAGAAGCAGGCTTTCCTATGAGGATCTGCCGCCCTCCTCTACGGCGGCCGCCATACCGGCGCCCGTTTCCAAGTACGATGCGGAGATGGTGCTGTACAGGGGCGACGCCGTGCTGTCCTTTGCGCTTCGCGCGGAGGGCATGCATAAGGGCAGGCCGTTTTCCGACTATTACTCCCTGACGCAAAAAACGCCCAATACAGCTAATGCCGCCATGCGCTTTTGCAACGATCAGGAACAGGAAAGCATGCAAAAGATACAGGCGACCTTAAACAGCGGCGTATCCATCGATTGGATCAACATTGGACTTCAGCTTTGCAACATCCCCACGGACGAGGGCGCGTTCAACAGCGAATACATCAACCTAAGGGGCATGAAGGACATGGAGGAAAACGCCGCCGTTTACGAAAAGGAACAAGGCGTGCTGGATATCCAGGAGGCGCGTGCGCTTTTGAGTACGCTCTTTTCCGGCGACTATACTATGCCCGCTATTGATAAGCCCTTTGCTCAGTTCAATGTGAACATAGAATATGCGATGGAAGAAGGCAGTTATACTTCGCAGTCGATGAACACCATATATGTCGTACTGGATGAAAACGCCATGCAGACGGTGCTCGCCATGTTTCCCGGGCAATCTTACGAAAAGGCTGCCCTTCAGGCCGCGGTCTCCTAATTGATGAGAATTTGGGGCATGGCCTGCATTCTTGGTCCGCTTTGCATCCAGGTTTTAACGGCCATATAAATTTCGAAATAACGCCATTTTATCTATAAAACAGATGGATGGCGTTTTTTGTTTCAGGAGCTGAAAAATCACATGCCCAATGTTATCGTTCTCACCAACCAGAAGGGAGGCGAGGGAAAACCACTGCCGCTTTCGTATTCAACGAACCACCAAGACAAGGAAAGAATATGAAGATTATCTCAGAATTTTCCTTGGCTAGTTACGCCTGCGGAACGCTGAAAGAGCATGGAAATGGTATAATATTGTCTAATAGGAATTAAGTGAGGCAAGCCTGATGATAGGGAAAGCGATTAAATCTACGATAATAACATTAGTCTGTGCATTTATAACCCTCGTCTTGGCAGGATGCAAGCCCGCTTCCCCGGCTTACCCTGAATATGCTATTACGGAGAATAAGGAACTTAATGTAATTGAGCTGAACTACGATGGAGTTGTCTTTCGCCCTTATGGAATCATACCCGACAAGTCGCTTAGAGGAAATCAAATCGGTATTCGGGAAAGCGTTCCGCAGAGTAAAATCTGTGAGGTGAAGGGGTACCCTTCCAACGAGTGGATCATTGAATATCTTGACGTATTCATGGGCGGCGGGGATATGCTATTCAAAGCAACCAGGACAACCGATATTCCTTCTGAACTGGAGCAATACCAGGAATACGAGTACTTAGGGTAGGGCAATCTCGGATAGCGACGGGTCAACGCAATTGCCTTGGCCGCATATACAGAAAGTCAAAAGGTTGATAAACAGGAATTTGTAGAGGAGAGGATGTGCGCGGAATTGCGAATGAAGTCAGTAACATATGAATATCGGCGGCTCATATTAGCAAGGTAGCCATTTGCCTTTTGATGGCGCTCGTATGCGGCTTGCTTTCGTCCATAGCAGTATTTGCCGAATCTTCGGAGAAGAAAGGGATGATTGACATGCACTTCACGGATTACGAAGACTTATACTTTGCAATACTCGATATCACGGCCGGTCCTGGAGATGATGCGCAGTTTGATTCGCTTCCGGGGTCTGCCCAAGCCATGTATATTGCAGCTATGTTCGATATGGAAGTGCAGAATGGTGGGCTCTGCCAATTCTTCGTGAATTGTGGTTCACCCTATGCTGAAAGGGTGGCAGACAGCCTAAAAGCGATTGGATTGGAGCCGATGGGGATTCTATACCAGTCGTTTCTATCAGACAATCAAATTGATCTGGCTGACTTAAGTTCCTTCCAGAGTGATACAGCAGAGGATTTTGCCGCGCAGTATGGACGATATCCCTTCAACAACTTTGATAGTGCATACATGGATTTATGGGAGAAGCCGGATTTTAACAATGCCATGCTCCGATATGCCAATAATCACCCGGAAGCATTCGCACAGCCGTAAACAACGATCGCAGTTCAACATTGCGTGAATGATAAATTCTAATTTGTAAAACAAAGAAGCGGATTGAGGAAGCAGATAAATGAATGCAGATGAAATGATGTTTTTTGATAAAATGCCTCAAATGCTGCCGATCTATGAAACGCTCCGGAACAGGCTTGTTGAAAAATATGGGGATACTCAGGTAAAGGTGAGCAAAACCCAGATTTCATTTAGAAACAAACATATATTCGCGATGGTTTCCCTCCCGCTTCGGCGCATAAAAGACACCTCAAAGGTTTATATGCTTGTTTCATTTGGCCTGTCATACCGACTGGATTCATCGCGTATTTTTCAGGCGGTAGAACCTTATCCCAATCGTTGGACGCATCACGTCCTGATTGAGCATAGTGAGGATGTAGACGCCAAGCTTATGGAATGGCTGGATGACGCCTACCAATTTTCGATGATAAAGTAATGGGTGTAAAATACCAATTTGGCATATTGTGTGCATTACCGGGATATGTGATAGAGCGTTTCCCGCAGCAGCGCCCCATTGCGTGGAATATCCGCCTGAAGTTCTTCTCCCTTTACCCCAACGGTTTTCCAGCTATCCTCGCAAGGGAGTATTAGGCTGCGGTATTCGATCTCTTCCGCCTTAAGGATTTCATACCCCCAATCACGGAGCGTTGTTAAATCCAAATTGGTTTGAATGTTGCTGAAAACAAGGCTCAACAGCGGAAGCATGGCCTCCTTGGTGGCGGTTTTCCGCATGTCGAAAATCGCGGAATGGATCAGTGTCAGGCTGCGCTCAAGGCTGCCCAGAGGCTTCTGGCCACTGAGATTATCCATGGCATGCACCATGCTCTGTACTCCGGTAAGGGTTTCCGGACCAGCCTGCAGTCTTTCGCCGTTTCCTCCCAGGGCGGCGTTGATATAGCCGGCCTCGCTTGGCGTAAGGTCTAATTGGATCCCCCCCAGCAGGTCAATCATGGCCGCCAGGGAGTGGGTATCCGTGCAGGCATAATTCTGCAGATCCAAACCGAAGTTCTGGTTTATGGTATTCACCAGCAGGCCGGGGCCACCCAGGGCATAGGCTTCCCCCAGGCTTTTTTGCCCATAACCCTCTACCTCCACCATGGTTTCACTGGCTAGAGCAACCATGGTCAGCCTTTGTTCAAAGGCGTTAAAGGAGGCGATGAACAACATGTCGGCCCGCGCGTCCTTCTGGCCCAAGGGCTGGTTTTGCACGGCGATGAGCACGCTGGTGATAAACTTGTCGATCTGCTCCTTGGAGTAGACCTCCACCTGGCCTTCCTGCCCGTTCCGGGCGCTCCAGCCTGAAATTTTGCTGATGCGGAAAAGCAGCGCTCCACCAAGGATAATTCCGGCCAGCGTGATCCCCCCAAGGCCCCAGATGGCCCGGATGAGCCAAAACCGGAGGGCCTCAGCCTTGGTTTTAGCCGTTTTCCTATCGTTTCTCTCGTTCAATTTGCGGTATCCTCCGGCAATGGCGCAGGCTCCTGCGTAGGCGATGGCGTGGGCTCAAACAGCTGCTCCGGCGCCAGGTACTCCCCGATTACCACCATATCCGGCAGTTTGCGGGCGTCTCCTGTGCCCGAGGGCTGGTTGATGATTTCGCCGTTGAATACCATGATGGCGCTTCCGCCGCCGTCCAGATTATAGGCTTCCGTCAGACCAAGTCGGAGGGAAAGATCAATCATTTCCGCAAAATTCATGCCGATGGAGTACCCCTTTTGCCGGCCGTCTATCATAACGATGCAATAATGTCCCGGTTCATAATAACCCAGGATACAGCGAGGGTTGCGTCCCTGAGGCTTGACGTCCTTTGCCGCTTCCCCGTTGCGCACCAGCGTGGGCCCAAACTGCCAGCCTTGCCAAGCGCCTCGTTCCATGGCGGTAACGGAACGGAAAGTATCGTATTCCTCCGTAAGCATCTGCCCATCATAATACAACACGCAAGCGGCCCGCTGTGGCCTTGGCTTTTCTGTCGGCAGCGGCGTGGCCGTCTCTAACGGGATGATCTGCCCCGGTTCAGGCGAAGGTTCCGGGGTAGGGGTGGGGCGCAAATTGGCCTTGCGATACAACTCGCCGTTACGAAGCACAAGCCCGCCCAGGAAATCCCCGTTTACCGCCAGAATGGCATTGTTGTCCTTCGCGATTTTTTCCGCGGGCTCCCGTTTGCCATGGTACTCGCCGCTGGAGAAGGCTGTCCGGAAACAGTTGATGTTACGCATCCAGATATCGGCAACATAATACGTGACGCCATCCTCTTCCACTTTGTTCACCGCGATTCGCAGTTCATCGCTTTGGTAGCTGTATTCCGCGTCCGACCCCGTATCATAATCCGGAAAGTTTACGTTCGCAATATCGCCCGTCAGGGGCGTGCGGGTGGGAACAGGGGTAGATGCGAGGGTAGGCGCGGGCGTGGGAGTGGGCCTTAAAACGGGCACAGGAACAGCCTGCGCGGACAAGCGGATATTTTTCTGCTGCTCCTGGTAAACTCGCCCGAGCAGACAATCGGCATACACCACCGCAAAGGAGGTGAGCGCTAAAAAACCCGCTATGATGCAGAGTGTAGCGGTTTTGATTTTCCGGCGATCCATGCTTCCTCCATTGCTTCCTGTACAAAAATCCGTCTTAAACCGCCGGCCTTAGGCAAAGGCGGGAGAACAGTATTCCGTGGGTATTATAACTTGTATTTCTCTATTGAACAAGGCTTCTTCTCTGGGAACATGCGTAGAAAAATCTTTTTTATGGGGAGATGAAGACATGGGAATTGTGTGGATGGTGTCGGGCCCGAACGGGCTTGCGTTGCTGGCATATTTGTTCTACGTCTTATTTAGGGGGGAGGAGCTATGAGCTATTCATTTGGCAGGACGCATTCTATCTTGCGCTTCTGATCGGCTTGTCCATTCTCCGGCCTTCAGTATAAGGGACTGTCTCAACTTTCATGTCGAGACAGCCCCTTCGCATAGGGAGTGCTCATGCGGTGCGTATTGCCCATCCGCTATTTTTATGCGGTATGCGTCAAGCCTTTACTCTGTTTTTTCGTTCGTCCAATATAATCGCGACGACGATGATGATGCCCTTGCAGACCTGCTGCCAGTAAGAAGAGACGTTGAGCAGGTTGAGGCCGGTATTGAGCGAGCCGATTATCAGCGAGCCGATCAGTGCCCCCCACAGCGTACCCTCGCCGCCACTTAGGCTGGTGCCGCCGATAACGGAAGCGGCGATGGCGTCCAGCTCATAACCTGCCGCAAGGCCCGGCTGCCCGGAGTCGATGCGCGCGGTGAGCACGATGGACGCGATGGCGCAGCAAAAACCCGAGAACGTATAGACCAGGAACTTGTAAAAGCCCGTGTTGATTCCGGATATCTTCGCGGCGTTTTCATTGCCGCCTATGGCTTTCGCGTACCGGCCAAAGCGCGTGAAGTTCAATAAAACCGTACTGAGCACGAAAACGATGAGCATGATGATGATGGGCATGGGGATGCCGAGGAAATCACCTTTGCCATAAAACACGTAGGCATCGCCCAGCATACTGATGGGCTTGCCGTTGGATATCAGCAATGCCACGCCGCGCGCCACCTGCGTCATGCCCAGCGTTACGATAAAGGGAGGGATCCGGAATATGGCGATGATGGAGCCGTTTACCATGCCGCATACAACGCCGACGGCGATGGCGGCGAACAGCGCGTACGCCACCGGATGGCCGGCTTTCGCGAGTTTTGCCGAGATAACCGAAGCCAAAGCCACATAGGCGCCCAGCCCAAGGTCGATGCCGCCGGTGAGTATGATGAACGTTACGCCGAACGACATAATGGTGACGACGGATATTTGCCGGAGTATGTTTTTGAGGTTCTCCAGCTTAAAAAACTGGGGCGACAGCACGGAAAGCGTGCCGATCAACAGCAGCAGGACCAGTACGATCGCATATTTCTTGAACGCCCCGATCAGGATTGCCCTCGTATCCTTTTCCTTGATGCTCATCCAAAGTTTCCTCCATTTTGCAAAACGATATTTATCTTAAATCAGTCTTCGTCGCTCAGTCTCTTTCACCAGCCGCGTAGGCAAGTATGCGCTCCTGCGTGAGCTGGTCGCGGTTTAGGATCGCCATCTGCTCCCCTTCATGCATAACCAGCACGCGGTCACTCATGCCGATGATCTCGGGCAGTTCCGAGGAGATCATAATCACGGCGTGGCCTTCAGCCGCGTAATCGGACATCAGCCTGTGTATTTCCGCCTTGGCGCCCACGTCGATGCCGCGCGTGGGCTCATCCATGATCAGGATATCGGGCTTGGTTCGCAGCCATCTTGACACCAGCACCTTTTGCTGGTTGCCGCCGGACAGGAACTGCATCTTCTGGTTGACGGACGGCGTGCGTATGCTGAATTTCCTGACCTCTTCGCACGCTGCCTGGGCGATTCTGCGGTTGTGCAAAAAGCCTTTGTTGCAGAAGGACTTCAGGCTCGCGATCGCGATGTTGTCCTTTACGTCGAGCATAAGGAACAGGCCCGTCAGCTTGCGGTCCTCCGTAAGAAGCGCGAGGCCGTTATCGATGGCGTCCTTGGGGCTGTTTATTTTCGCGCGCTTGCCGCGGATGTGAACCTCCCCGCTGTCCGGTTTTGTCGCCCCGAACAACGCGAGTATTATCTCGCTTCTCCCCGCGCCCACCAGCCCGGCAAGCCCGAATATCTCTCCGCGCCGAACGTCGAAGTTGATGTCACTGAACTGGCCCTTTTTTGAAAAATCGTGGACGCTTAAAATGACTTCGTTGATATCGGATTTGGTTTTAACGAATATATCGCCCAGCTCCCTGCCCACCATGAGTTGTATGAGCTTTTCCTTGTTCAATAGGCTGGTCGGCATGGAATCGATGAATTTGCCGTCGCGCAATACCGTGACCTCGTCGGCGATGGAAAATATCTCGTCCATTTTGTGCGTGATATAGATAATGGATATCCCGCGC
>JAEWWD010000322.1 GCA_023396535.1 Bacillota bacterium | reverse complement strand
CGCAGATATCATGACTCCCGATAACGGTTCCGGCCGGAGCATATGCGTCAGCATGGGGATGATGGGCGGCGTCGACGGGCAGGTGCGCATGTCCATGGATGCGGAAACAGGCATAACGCTCGCTTCTGAAATGCTGGGCGGTATGGAGATCACGGATGTGGACGAGCTGGTCACCAGCGCCGTCTGCGAGTTATGCAATATGATTATGGGCAACGCGTGCTCATGCATCGGCGCGGACGATACGAGCGTGGATATCACGCCCCCCGTTATCGTCGAGGGCAATGTTTCGCCGCTGATAGACGGCGCGCCGGATTACCGGATACTGATGCTTCTTGACAGCGCGGACTCTATCGATTTTCAGGTTGCCATGGAGTCTGCGTGACGCGGCACGTTTGACGCGCAGCGCAACCAGAAAGCCGCCTCTTGCAAGGCGGCTCAACGTATCGACAAACCCTCCCCGGGGGTGTGGGGGATTCACAAATCCCCCACATTTAATCCGATTTGACGACATGTGCGTCAAATCGGTGGAGAAAATGCCGCCATGAGCGGCATTTTAACCCACAGAAGACCCATCGACGAAGTCCGCAGGACTTTGTCGATGGCCTGAGCCGCCTCTTGCGAGGCGGCTTTTTGTTGCCGGTTATTCTGTTTGCCGGGCTTATCGGCAGGTCAGACTCAAGGCAGCGACCCTTCGGCATATTGCTCGAGCTGTTTAGAATCCAGTATGCGGAATGTGTTTTTGGAAAAGAGGATAATCCGCTTTCTTTGCAGATAACTCAGTTCTCTGGAAAGGGACGGTCTGGATATATTCAAATACGCCGCAAGCTCTTTTCTGTTCATGGGCAATATGATCGTGGAATTATCCTGCGGCGTGTATTGTGTTAAAAGATAGGAGCATATTTTCTGGAGAATGCTTTTCATACTAATAAAAAAAACGCGCTGATAGAGGTATTCGCACTTCTCCGACAGAATCAGAAGTAAATTTCTCAGTAATTTCTCCCGCTCTATACCAGCCGTTTCAGAATTGTAAACTTCACGAAAGAATGAATTTCGGATAAAAGCGAGAATACAGTTCGTATCCGCTGTTACAGTGACGCTGAATATTTGCATCTTTTCCGGGCACAAATTTGATCCGCCTAAAAACTCCCCCGCCTCGGCTGTAAAAAGCAGCATTCTGTCGCCTGTGGCGTCCTCGTAATATGCTGAAGCCTTTCCGCAGAGAATGATCCCGATTCGTTCGTACGTATCATTGAGCAGATAAATGTTCTGGCCTTTTTTGAACGATAAGGTAACAGGCTGTAAATATTGAATGATCGTTTCAAATTCATGATCGCTGAGCCCATTAAAAAGAGAGGATCGCTTCAACGCTTCTAATTCCCAGGGCTGCACTACTACCTCCTTTTATACTTGAAACAAGTATATTCATACCAAACAAGTATCGGTAACATACGCTACGGACTTTATGACGATGACTGGTATATACTAAATAAAGTACGAGTAAGGGATGACTAATTATGTCCAGGGTGTATTATCTGCAAAACGACATATATGATAAGGATGGCAAGCTCTTACTGGCCGCGGGTCTTGAAATCACGGAAAGCATGCTTAAAAAGCTAACTAAAATGGATGTCGCCGTTGACGTTTCCAACATCAGGGAGATCGATACACAGGATGAAAATATACAGCATATATACGCCGTAAAAGACAATGCAAAACAAATTCGCGGAAATCTGAAGATCGCAGACGATAAAACACTGGATGTGTCGTCGGAGATTGTCATAGATATCATATTCAATTCCAAGGATAAGCCATGGTGGCTGTATGTAAATACATTGAGTAATTATGTGGATTGGGTGTACTCCCATTCCATCAATGTAGCCATTATTTCCGCAATGCTGGCCAAGGCGCTGGGTTTGAAAAAAGAGTTGAAGGATATAGCGCTGGGCGCTTTACTGCACGATATAGGGAAGCTTATGATCCCGAAAACGATTTTGCTCAACAACCGCGAGCTTACGAAGGAGGAATTGTTTTATATACGGCAGCATTGCGATCTGGGCGTCAGTATGTTAAAAGACCATCCGATCGGCCAGGCCAGTATGGATATCATTGGGCAGCACCATGAACGGCTGGATGGCAGCGGCTATCCCGCGGGCCTGAAGGACACCCAGATTCCCCTGTATTCGAGGATTGTGATGATAGCGGATATCATTGACGCTATTACTTCCTACAGGCCTTACAAACCCGCGAGGAGTATTGAATCCGCGATTGAAGAACTCAGGCAAGCCGGTAATAAGTACCCGCAAAATATTATAGATGTTTTTTGTTCGCTGATTACATATGATTTGCCCCTTATCGCGGCGGAAGCCTGCCCGCCCAACAATCGTCCGCAGGCATGACGGGACTAATGAAACGGGATACCTCCCGGATGGGTATCCTGCTTTTGTGCGCAATACGGGCGCCGGGGAATCCAATATATGCATTTGACAGGGATAAGAAAACATCGAATACTACACATATAGGACAGTTATGGTTTGGAGGCGCTTATGGATAACACGGGGGATATATCTGCGCGGTATCTCAACGATCTGCGCAAGGGCCGGGGGAACCTTCTGGCCATGACAGGCCTGACCGTCGTCAACATCGTGCTCCTGTTTATCGACGAGACGCTCAATTTCCCGTTTTCGTCGTTTGGGCCGCAGTTTGCGGTAGCCCTGGGGCTGGAGCTGAAAAACGGATACGGCCTGCCCGCGTTCCTCCCGATCGGGATCGCCGCCGCCGCGCTGATGGTCGCGTTTTATTATTTCAGCGCACTGCTTTCCGCCAAACGCCCCGGCTGGTTTATTGCGGCGCTCGCCGCGTTTGTGCTGGATACCGCCCTTCTGCTCGTACTCACACTGCCGGATTTCGACGCGTCTCTGTTCATCGATATTGCGTTTCACTTCTGGGTGTTGTACTATTTGATTCGTGCGGTCGTCGCGCGCGGCAAGCTGAAACAGCTTGCGGAGCAGCCGGCGCCTGTGGAAAGCGCGGAATTTGCTTTGACGGCGGAAGGGAACACCGCGGCGGATGCGGAACAATACGACTTCGCGCAGTACGCGGAGCAGCCGCAGGCGATAGAGGAACAGGGCGATTTCAAGCCGCGTTTTCCGGCCCGTTTGCCGGAAAACTGGAAGACGTTTTTCGACCCGCGGTCGGACGACGCACTTAAAAGAAAGAATCCGCGCAAGTTTATGCGCATACAGTTGATCGGCGTCGCGGCGCTGTGCGCCCCAATGATACTTTATCTGTATCTGACGCTGGCCGTATTCGCGGTGCCTGACAGCGCCTGGATTCTTACCGGTTTGGCCGGCGCGTTTGGCTTCGGCATAGGCCTGTTCAATATCGTTTCCGCCTATGTAGGGCAATACATGGGCCATAAGGTGACCGCTATTTCGCTGATCGGCGGTGTGCTGCTGCAGATCGGTTCGGTAGTTCTGATGCTTGCGTAGAGCAGGGAGTATGCCGGTTCAGCCCCCGCAGCGGGGCTTTCTTTTTGGTTGCCTGCCGGCATGCAACCGCGGGACGCGTCCGTGCGTTACTTGTTACGTGTAAAGAATGCGGAACGGATTGTCCGCATGAGGAGGAGTATATGGGCAAACGGGTATTGGGACTGGCGCTTGCGCTGCTGATCGCGTTTTCGGGCATATCCGCCGCGCTGGCCGCGCCGGCTGCGGCGCAGCCGGCTATAACGCCGGAGGCCGTCGCGGGCGCGGACTCCATTACGATGAGCGTTATGGTACGCAACGATACGAAAAAGGCCGTGACCATGCAGAACGCGTCGGGCCAGATGTACGACTTCCAGCTCCTGGACGCAAACCTTAAGGTAATCTACACCTGGTCCGCGGATAAGCAGTTTAGCGCAGCCATGAGCACGACGACAATAAAGGCCGGGCAGTCGGTTACCTACAGCGAAACGCTTTCGGGCAAGGCATACAAGGCGATCGCGGATAAGGCAGTGTATTTGCGCGCGTATCTCACCGGCAAAGCCGGTTTTATAAACGCCGGCGGCTACGAGGCAATGATTAAACGCAATACGCTGGTGACGGTGACGCCCCAGGCCGCCATAGGCGCCGATTCCGTTAAGATGAGCCTTACCGTCAAAAACGGCTCCAAAAAGGACGTATCCATATCGTATGCGTCGAGCCAGAAATACGACTTCCAGCTCCTCGACGCGAACAAAAAGGTGCTGTACACATGGTCCGCTGATAAATCATTTGCGCAGGCGAAATCCGCCGACAAGCTGAAGCCGGGCGCGACGCTGACGTTTTCCGAGACGCTTTCGGGCAGCGCATACGCCGCCATCCGTGGGAAAATCGCCTACTTCAGGGCGACTATTACGGGCAGCGCGGACTTTATCGACGCGAAAGGGTACGAAGTCAAGCCCGTCGGGAATCCGCTGATATCGGTCATACCCCGCGCATCGCTCAATACCGACTTCATACGTATGGGCGTTTCGATTAAGAACGGTTCCCGCAGCCCCGTATCCGTCGCGCACGCGACTGCGCAGAAATACGACTTCCAGCTTCTCGACGCGAACTTTAGGCTGCTTTACACCTGGTCCAAAGATAAGACGTTCGCGCAGGCGAAAAGCAGCACCAGCGTGCTGCCCGGCAAATCCGTCACGTTCAGCGAAACATTCTCAGGCAGCGCCTACGCCGCCATCCGGGATAAAATCGTGTATCTGCGCGTCACCATCGCCGGTAGCGCCGACTTCCTCGACGGCGGCGCGTATGTGATTAAGCTTAGATAAGGATGATATTTGGGGGCTCTGCCCCCGTACCCCCGCTCAAGGGCCAACGGCCCTTGAGAATCGATCAGGCGACTTCGTCGCCTGGGGGAAATATATGCATCAAAAAACGCGGAAGCCAGGCTTCCGCGTTTTGATTTAGATAGAAATTCCCTTCAGGGGATTTCTTCCTTCATTGTTCATTTTACATTTTTCATTGTGCATTCGCGCGAAGCGCGCTTCACCGCGCCTAATCCGTTCCTTCCGTTTCCCCATCCGTCATGGCCGTTTGCGCAGGCAAGGGCGAAGACGCGGCGGCTGCGCCCGGCGAGGGGGAGGCGATGGGCAGCATATCGTAGAACGCTTTGGGCAGCTCGCTCTTGAGTACATGCGCCTGTGTGATGCCGTATTTCATGCACAGCGCGTACATGGAATTAATAAGCTTCTGCTCCGCGGCGGCGATGGCGTCATTATCCAGCGGATCGGCGGTGAGTGTGAGCACCTTTTCCTCGCTGGCGTTTACGGGGATATCGCGTTCGGCCACATCCTTTACGGCCAGTATGTCGTTTTTAAGCCCCGGCAGTTCCTCGATCTTTTCAGGCTGCAGGAACACGCTCATAAGATATTCCGCGCCGTCGGCGTAGGACAGGGCCTCCGCCGCAGACTTATCCCCGCGGACATAGCCGACGTCATAGCGCGGGTTGGGCTTGATGTCTATGCCGAAAATATCTTTGACCAGCGCTTTCAGCTTACTGTTGTACAACACGTAGAAGGAAGCATTGTACACGTTGCTGATATATTCGCCCTCCAGCGTGTGGCGGTTAAGATTCTCCTGATCGAGGCTCATGGCGAACACGGAGAGCGCGGCGATCTGCTCGGAATTCAGGTTGGTCATGATCTTGTCCTGCACCGACGCGTATATTTCCGGTATTTTTACAAGCTGGTTACGGCTTTTGAGCTGATCGAATATGGCGAACAGCATGCGCTGCTGGCGGTCCGCGCGGCCGACGTCCGTGCTGATGCCCTTGCGCGCGCGCACATAATCCAGCACCTGCTGGCCGTCCATATGCTGGTAGCCCTTTTCAAGCACCCGGCCGTTGAGAGAGATGCGCACGTCCACGTCGTAATCCACGCCGCCCATGGCGTCCACCACCGCTTTGAGTCCCACCATGTTCACGCCCGCATAATAATCGATGGGCACGCCGAGCAGATTGCTGACCGTTTTCATGGCGTATTCGAAGCCGTCGCCATCAGCGCTGCCGCCCTTTGCGAACGCGGCGTTGATTTTCCAGCGCCCCTTCGTATTATAAATGGGCGCGTAGGTATCGCGCGGCACGGAAATCAGATCCACCGTTTTCTTTTCAAAGTCGATGGTCGCGAGCATGAGCACGTCGGAACGGAAATTGTTGTTTTCGTCCCGGTACAGCTCACTGTCCTCATCGTCGCGCTCGGGGCTTTCGTCCCAGCCCAGCATGAGTATGTTGACCTTGTTCTTCATGAAATCAAGATCGGCCTGCGCGCGAAGCTGTTCCTCAGGGGAGAGCGTAGGCGTAGGCTCCGGCGTGGGCTCGGGCGTTTCGCCGGGCTTCACCGTCGGCCGTGCGGTGGCTGTCTGAGGCGTTGTCGTAGTCTTCGGCTTATCGAATGCGCTCATGGGGTCTACAAACATCACATATACATAACGCGCCGCTACCAGC
>JAEWWD010000209.1 GCA_023396535.1 Bacillota bacterium | reverse complement strand
CCCGAATGAGAAAATTATTTCTGTTTATCGCCGGAAAACAATGTTTCAACTTCGGCTTGCGGCCGTGCGATTACATGGGCGGAGATAATCTCGCCGACTTTTTTTGCCGCATTGACGCCCGCGTCGACAGCCGCTTTGACCGCGCCTACGTCGCCTTCGATGATCACGGTAACAAGACCTCCGCCGACCATCTGTTTGTCTACGAGTTCCACGTTCGCCGCCTTGATCATTGCGTCCGCCGCTTCATATGCCGCCACGAGGCCCTTGGTTTCGATAAAACCCTTTGCTTTCATTTTGCATACTCCTATTACATAATTTTTAGTTTGGGATAACGGCTATTTGTTTTTTCCCTTGGCAGTTTCTTGCAAACTCGCAGTTGTCGATGATGCCGATTACTGCCAGATCGACGGGGGTGTCCTGAAGGTTGGACGTCATTCTTGCGGCGCCGCCCTTCGCGAGCAGTACGGTATTTCCTTCCCCGCAGCCAATGGTGTCGGCCGCGACGAACACCTCACTCTCCTGTCCGACTTGCGCGGGCAGGCGTTCGACGAGCACAAGCGAAATACCTGTGAGGCGCGGGTCCTTGATGGTGGAGACAACTTTTCCGGTCACTTTGCCTATATACATAGAACCACCTTCCTCAATGGCCGCCGTGGTCGATGATATCGCGGATTTGTTCAAACGCGTACTCGACCTCGTGCGGCAGTGTGTAGAAGTGCGGCGCGATGCGGATGACATTCCCGCGCGCGGAAGCTAAGACATCCCGCTTGTGCAGTTCCATTTCCATGTGGTGGGAATCGATCTCGATCTCAATGGCGGTAGTGCCGCCCTTTTTGCGGACGTCGCGCGGACTGACACACTTGAGGCCGAGCTGATCGGCCTTCAGGATGGCGATCTCACTCAAATAGTCTATCCGCTGCGCAATGCCCTTCTGGCCGATATCGTTTGCGAGCTTGATCCCCGCCCCGGCGGCAAAGGACGTAAGCGCGGCGGGTGTTCCGGTATCGAACCGATATGTATTCATGGCGTAATTGAGCTTTCGGACCTCGAATGAAAAGGGGTTTACCTGCCCGAACCAGCCGGTAATGGCCGGGTTGAGCATGGTGGCCAGATCCTTGTTGATGTATACGAACGTGATGCCCGGTACGCCAAACAGGTACTTGATGCAGCCGGAGGCCAGAATATCGATGTGCATTTGCTTTACGTCAACCGGCGTCGTTCCGAGCGCCTGATAGGAGTCGACCATCACGAGCGAGCCTTTACCGTGGCATATGTCCGCTATGCGGGCGACGTCCTGTTTGAAGCCGTTGCGATAGTAGACATGCGTGATGAAGCTGATTAACGTTTGTTCGTCGATATTCTTCTCATAGGCCTCAATCGCGATTTCCTCGCCCTCTGACGGAATGAAGCGCAAGTCAAACCCGAAGCGCTTGGCGGATGCGAGCAAAACATGTCCAACGGTCGGAAACTCGATCTCCGTAGTAACGACGCGATTACGGCCCCCGCTGTAATCGAGGCTGCTGATCACAGAGGCAACGGCGTCACTCACGGAACTGCAGATGAAAATTTCTTCCGGCGTGGCGCCAATGAGCTTAGCAAACTCCGCCTTGGCGTTAGCGATTTCAACCATCCAGTAATCCCAGTCCATACCTTTGGTAAGCCAATTGTCCATATAGCGGTTAACGGCGGCGCGTACGCTGAGCGATTGCGCGCTGACCGAACAATTCGCAGCGTGCACACAGTTTTTCAGTATCGGGAATTCCTCGCGCCAACGCATGATTTCTGCCTCGCTCATTGCGCCGTGGTAGGCGGGGAGCGAGGGCAACGGCCTTGCGGGGGCAAATTTGTCTCCGAATGCCCCTGCAGAAGCGGCCAGCGGAGCGCTGGTCGGCGGCGGTGGCGGTGAACCCGCGCGGATGGTGATGCCCTTGCTTTGAGCAAACTCCTTCGCCGCCGCGGTAACGACGTCATCAATGCCGCAACAGATGATGGTTTCACCTCTGCTGAACGCATATTCAACGTCGTTTACGGTAATGAAACTTTTCACGTTTTCACCTCTCTTGCACTCCCAGATGATGCACTCACCCTGTTTCGTGTAATTTGATAGTATGAAAAATTTGCCTGATTCACGTAATTGGGTAAGGCTACGCTTGATGAAATGAAGTTGATCAACTAACGCTCTTGATAAATGATGCCATTCAATACTAAGACGTACTCGATAATTAAATATTAGCACGTAGAAATTCAAATACTGTTGCCTAGTTTACAGAATAAACGAAATTCGTATTTTATTTTAAAAAAAATAACTGTCAAAAAAGAGGATTCGATACAGGTTGACAAGATTATGGAACTCGGATATTTTGAAAATGAGGTGTAGCGATATGTATGAAACGGTATCGACTCCTGCAGCCGTTGTGGAACTCAATGCAATGGAACACAATATCAAAGCGATGCTGGACGGCGCCGCCCGCTGCGGGATCGCCCACCGGCCGCATATCAAATCGCACCGCAGCGTACATCTTGCAAAGATGCAACTTGCTGCGGGCGCTTGCGGCATCACCTGCGCTAAGCTTGGCGAGGCTGAGGTGATGGCGAACGCGGGAATCGACGATATTCTTGTGGCCTACGCGCTGATTGGCGAGGAAAAACGGGAAAGATACGCCGCGCTTTCGGAACGTTGCCGGTCCCTTCGAACGATGATCAACAGTGAATACGGCGCAAAGGGGCTCTCCGAAACGGCCAAACGGCACGGCAAAGTATTTGAGGTGCTCGTAGAGCTGGACGGAGGGACAAAGCGAGGCGGCTTGCTGCCCGGCGTTGAGGCGCTAGCGTTTGCTGAGCGCGTCCGGAAGTACGATGGCGTGAAGATCGTCGGGTTGCTGTATTATCCCGGCAGGAGCTACCACGAAGAGACTCTTTTTGGTATCGAGCGGGTGGCGCGCCAGGAGCGCGACGATCTGGTAGAGACCGGCCAACTGCTGCGGGGCGCGGGATTTGACTGTTCTATCCTTAGCGGAGGCAACACCGTGACCGGGAAGGTGCCGGATTGCCTTGCGGGTATCACCGAGATTCGCTCGGGCAACTATATTTTTAACGATTGTGCGCAGCTTTGGAAGGATCGAGTCGCGATCGAAGATTGCGCGCTACGGATTGTATCTACTGTGGTAGCCAAGCCGGACGAATGCAATGCTATTATTGACTGCGGTACCAAGACCATGTCGGGTGATAATCTGACTCCGGAACACCCGCGCTTCGGCTACGTGATAGGACATCCGAACGCGATCATATGGAACCTCAACGAGGAGCATGGCTTCGTGCGCTGTGACAACGGTAAGCTCGACCTCGCGGTGGGCGATCGGATCGCGATCATCCCGAATCACGCCTGCGTGGTACCGAATCTGACCGGCGTGCTGTACGGAATGCGCGACGGCGTATTTTCACAAGTCATCCGGATCGATGCGCAATCCCGCAGCGATTGATCTTTTTGGTTGCGGCGTTTTTTATTTGAAAATGGACACAACGGCGACCCCGCAAAAAGCGCGGTCGCCGTTTGCTGTATCCATCAGAGCGTGAAGCGCACCTGCGATAGATACAACGGTTGAAAAATTTGGATTTTTGTAAAGTACATTACTGAAACAGGCAATGAAACTATGTACAATCAAATTGATAATTCGTTCACATCATTCAAGCTATTTTTCCTTTCATGCTTTTCTTCTTCGGGAAGGAGAACTAAAGAAACTTCAGAAACTTCATATCGAAAGGAGCAGGTTTATGTCAGGGATTGAAGCGAAGCTCAAAGAAATGGGAATTACGGTTCCGGAAGCGCCGAAACCGGTGGCAGCCTATGTGCCGGGGGTACTGGATAACGGGTATGTGTATACGTCAGGCCAGCTTCCCAGCGTGAATGGCGTGGTTCGCAAGGGTAAGCTCGGGGACGATCTCTCGGTGGAGCAGGGGTATGAAGCTGCAAAGATTTGCGCAATCAACTGCCTCGCCGTTGTGAAAAGCCTCGCGGGCAATCTGGATAAGATCGAGCGCATCGTTAAGGTCGTGGGTTTTGTCAACAGTACGCCGGATTGCGAGAACCAGCCCAAAGTGATCAACGGCGCGTCGGAGTTGCTGGGAAAGCTGTTCGATGACGCCGGCGTCCATGCAAGAAGCGCCGTTGGCGTGGCTTCGCTGCCGCTTGGAGCTTGCTGCGAAATAGAGATGATTGTAAAAATCAAGGCATAAACAACCAAATTCTATTTAGGAGGGAATTGAACAGTATGAGCATCGATTGGGAAAAGGTTCGTAAAGAAGAGTGGCCGGTACTCGAAACCATGACGTTTCTGGATGCCGCCTGTGTCAGCTTTGCGCCGCAGCGCACCGTCCGCGCACTCAAAGAATTCGCCGACTTTTCGGCTCGTCAGGACGAAGCCAATTCCAGCGCCCACCATATCGCGATGGATAACATGCGCGGCAAGGCTTACCGGGAGGCCGCCAAACTGCTCAACGCCGATATCGAGGAGATTGCACTTGTCGAAAGCACCACCCATGGCCTGAACATCGCCGCGACTTCCATTCCGCTGGAGGATGGCGATAACATCATCACCGCCAACCTCGAATTCATTCAGGTTGCGTTACCTTGGTGCGCGATGCGCCGCAACAAGGATATTGAGATCCGCGTTGCCGCGCCCAGCGACAGCCGGTTCTATGCCGAGACATTTGAAGCTCTCATCGACGACCGCACCAAAATACTCGTCATCTCCACAGTGGAGTGGTGCAACGGCTGGAAAATGGATCTCAAGTCAATCGGCGACATGTGCAAACGTCATGGCGTAAAGCTGGTTGTGGATGCTGTTCAGCAATTAGGCGTAGGCAAGATCGATGTTAAGGACTGCCATATCGACATACTTGCTTCGGGCGGACATAAGTGGCTGAACTCTCCGTTCGGTTGCGGCGTGCTCTACATTAACAAGGAACTCCTCCCGAAGATTGAGCCTGCATTCTGGGGTTATCTTAACACAAAAGAGCCGCCGGAAGGCTGGGGCGGGTACTGGGAAAATCCAAATTCCAAAGCCGTCAACGACTGGGAGTTCGTACCCACCGCACGCCGCTTCGAGATCGGCGGCACCTCCAATTATCCGGGTGCGATTGCCTTGGGCGAGTCGCTCGGGCTGGTAAACGAGCTTGGCATTGAGAATATTGAGGAGCATATATTCGAGCTGTCGACGTACTGTCTTGATATGTACGAGGCGATCGGGGCAACGGCGATTACCCATCGTGATGCGGACCATCGCAGCGGCATCGTGATAACGCGCCTATACGATGACCTTGCCCTTGAATGCGCCATTCTTAAGAAGCTCCATGCGCGCAATATCTTCATCGCCCAGCGCTTTACCGACAGGGTCGGCGGATTTCGCAATTCATGCCAGTACTTCAACAACAAGAAGGATATCGACACTCTCCGCGATGGATTGCTTCAGATCATCAAGGAGATCGGCAGAGCGCCGGATTACAAGAAGAATTGATATTTGGAAGAACACGAAGCTATATCCCTTCATTTGCGCCGGTTGTCCCCGATCTTCATTCGGGGGCAACTTGCATTCGGACGGCCGGCGAATTGAGCATCGAAAAATGGGAGCATCGAAAAATGAAAATCGAAACTGGCTTTCCATTCTACGGGCAGGAAGTGGGCATTCTGGTTTTTTCCACCGTGACGCCGCGCGTATGCGGCGACGCCGGGAACAGCCGGAGTTTTTCCTATCCCGTCCGGTATGAGGTTGTAAAGGGCGGCTATGCAGATCTGATTGAAGGTTCGCCGCAGATCAAGGCAAATATCGTGCAGGCATGCAACAATCTGACCGCTTTCAACATTAAGGCGATCGTAGGCGACTGCGGAATGATGTCCCTCTACCAGGAGGATATGGGCGCGCTCGCCGGCGTACTGTTCGCGGGTTCGTCCCTCTGCCAGATTCCGATGATCTGGCAGCTCATAGGCCGAAGCGGAAAGATCGGCGTAATCACAGGGCACTCCAGGTATCTTGGCACGCGCCATCTTCGCAGTTCCGGCTGGAATGACGACATCGGTCTGTCGGTGCAGGGCATGGAGGACGAGCCGCACTTTACGGAGATTGTCATTAACGGCGGGCTCAGCCTTGACGTGGAGAGAATGCGTAACGACGTGCTCAGCGCGGGCAAAAAGTTGCGGGATAAAACGCCTGATCTGCGTGCAGTGATATTTGAATGCAGCAATCTGGCCACCTATTCAGCCGATTTGTGCAGCCTGCTTGGAGTGCCGGTGTTCGATACGCTTTCGGCCGCGAACATGCTCAGCTATGCGGTGAACCCGCCGAGATATCTCTATTCAGAAAATCAGAAATGAGTGATATTAATGAAGAACAAGTATTTGGATCTAAGAAGCGATACCGTAACCCAACCGACCGACGAGATGCGCCGGGCGATGTTCGAGGCCGAGGTGGGCGACGACGTATATCAAGACGATCCAACCGTCAATCGGCTCGAGGAGATGGCGGCTGCGATCATGGGTAAGGAAGCCGCGTTATTCGTGGTATCGGGCACGATGGCAAATCAGGTGTCCATCATGACCCATAACCCCTCTTATGGCAACGAGATCATTGTCGGCGCGAAGAGCCATATCGTACATTATGAATGCGGCGCGCCCGCCCGTCTTTCCGGCGTCAACTTTGCGCTCGTTGACAACGAAAATACGTTTCTTTATGCCGCCGACGTCCGGCGGCTCGTTCGTCCGGTAGATCCGCACTTTCCCAAGACAGGGTTAGTCTGCCTCGAAAATGCGCTATGCAACGGCGATGTCGTCCCCCTCGACGTGATTTACGACGCTTGCGCCGCCGCACACGAGATGGGCGTTCCGGTTCATATGGACGGCGCGCGCATCTTCAATGCTGCGCTTGCACTCGGTTGTGAGGCAAAGGATATCGCTCGCGAGTGTGAATCGGTGTCTTTTTGTATTTCCAAGGGTCTTTGCGCTCCCATCGGCGCGTTGATCTGCGGCAGCAGGGCGTTTATCGACCGCGCCCGCATGATGCGCAAAGTCGTCGGAGGCGGCATGCGTCAGGCCGGCGTGATCGCGGCGTGCGGCGTCGTGTCCCTTGAGGTCATGACCAAGCGCTTGCACATCGACCATGAGAACGCCCGCTATCTCTGCGAGCAGCTAAATCTGCTGGGCGGAATTACCGCTGATAGGAACCAGTGCAAAATCAACATGGTATTCTGGAAGGCGTCGCAGCCAAAATTCCAATCGGATGATTTTGTGGCGTTCATGCTCAAGCACGACGTGAAAGTCTACGGGATACTGGTGGACGAATACCGCTTTGTGACGCACAACGACATCAGCCGTTCGGACATCGATCATGTGATCGCTTGGATGAAGGAGTACATCGCATCGCTGTAAGCGCCGCTGCACGTTAAGCCCATTGACCCGCCTGCAAGGGTCAAAATTATTGCTTCTTTGCTAAACTAATATTTATTAGTTTGCTTTGCGTTGCTGAACTAAACTCTGTTGACTGATCCTAACTGTTATGATATATTGCATATAATTGAATAGCCTGTGTATCTGCACGTGGAGTGCTGGCATTTACAATGCCAAGGGAACGCGGATGAAATTTCCGGACTATCCCAGTAACCGTGAAGCCGACGAAATGGTAAAAGCCACTGTCTTTAAGATGGGAAGGCGCCAAAGTAGAATGAAGCTAAGTCGGGAAACCTGTTACACATTGATACTCCTGGGGTTGGGAAATTATTATGCATGCGTTACGTTTTGCGTATCGAAGTTGCTCCTCACTCTTTGGGGGAGCAGCTTTTTTTATACTCCTTCTCCCATCTGTTTATTTACATTATCTGAAAGGAATTATGGATATGAAATACTCAAAACACATCTCATTTTTA
>JAEWWD010000204.1 GCA_023396535.1 Bacillota bacterium | reverse complement strand
CCAATGCCGATACACTCCAGACAGATGGTGGATGCCTTGCGCAGCACGGTGTCCACCTCGCCGCGGAAAACGCCCAGCGCGAAGAATGCCGCTGCCGCCGCCAGCAGCAGTATGGCGGGCAAATAACGCCTGCGCGCGCGCATTTACTTCACTTCCTCAAGGTAGTTGTCAATGACGGACTTCCAGTCGTCCTTGCTGCGGGAGCCAACAAGCGGGTCGTCCACGATGTCGCCATTCTTGTCAACAAACACGGTTTCCGGCACGGCGGAAACATACCGTAGCTTGATTTGTATTAGATCGTCGGATGGCAGCAGATGCGTGTAATTCGCGCCTGTCTGCTGCACGATTTCCTTGGCGAGGTCCACCTGGGAGGAAGATATCGCGCCCGTTTGATCCATGACGTCAACGACGATGCCTACGATCTGTACGCCTTTCTCCTTGTATTCCGCGGCGAGCTCGCCCAGATGCGGCATTTCGTTGATGCACGGGCCGCAGAACGTTGCCCAGATGTTGATCATGGTCAGATCGTAATCGGCAAACATAGCCTCAGTGACTTCGTTCCCGTTCAGGTCTGTAGTGGTGAATTTACCAAATGACGTGCGCTCTGCCTCAGAAGCTGCGGGCGCGGCGGATTCCTCCGGCTCCGCTGTCGGGGCGGCAGACGCGGCTGGTGTGGGTGTAGCGGCAGGCGGCGTTACGGCGCAACCGGAGAGCAGCAGCAGCGACAGTGAGAGCGCCGTTATGGCGACGATAAGCTTTTTCATGGTGTCCTCCTTACGAACAACGATACTTCATACAAATCCTTCAGAATACCTGATGCCACAGGCAATTTTGCACTGCTGGCCGGGCGCTTACGGGTTTGGCCCCGTAACGGTTTCATACGGCCAGTCTATGATGCCGCCGAAATCGTATACCTCGGTATATCCCATGTCTGCAAGCTTCTGTGAAGCCTGCCTGCTGCGGTTGCCGCTGCGGCAGTATACGAGTATGACGGCGGACTGATCGGGAAGGAGTTCCGGCTGCTGATCCGAAATGGTCTCGTTGGGGATAAGCAGCGCGCCTGGAATATGGCCGGTTTCGTATTCTTCCCGCGTGCGTACGTCCACAATGGTTACCGCGTCGCCGCTGTCCATCATGGTCTTAGCTTCCTCTATGGAAATCGTCTGGTATTCACCGGGTACTGTTTCAGAGTCCGCGCCGTTCTCCCCGGCCATGGCGGCGAGATCGTCCTCCAGACTATATCCTTCCGGCAGCGGCACAATCTCGGGCAGCTCGCAGGATTCGCAGTCCGCCTCCGGAATCTCGATGGTCTCTTCGGGCGTGGTTTCCGGCGTAAGCGCTGGCGAAACGGTTACGGCCGGTTCCGCCACGGGCGTTGTCCCTGCTGCGCAGCCGGTGAATGATATGATGAGCACTGCGATTATAAAGTATATCCAAATGCGTGATCGAAGCATGCTGGTCTCCTTATCTGTTATTAAAACGATTACAGATTAGTATACGGAAAGCGCCGGTTAGTGTCAAGCAACCATGACAGAAGCGAATGTGACGGAGTCACAGACGGGTCCATGCGTTTAGACTGTATTTAAGAAGCGCCGGGGCACAGCCTTCGGTACAACGCTTCACAGGGCCGGACGAAATCGTTGGTTTTTGGCGTATTTGCCGCAGGAGCCGCTTGTGGTATAATGCAATAGAAACAGGAATGCCCGAGCGGGCAATGGAGAGGATATGCAACACCTAAAGGAGTTTTTTCAGGATATAGGAAATAGTATAAGGCGCGCCTTCCGGCAAGCGCTTGCGGCGGCGCGCCGTGCTTTCGGCACCGCCAATAAAGAAGAAGATCCCGAGCGGGAGCTGTTTCCGGAGGAGGATACGCTTACGCGTCGCGTACGTCCGGTACATATCAGGGATGAGAACGGCGAAACCCGTCTGTTCGACCGCGAAGAAGAGCGCGCGCTTATCGAAGCGGCCGATGCGGACGAACGTCACGTGGAGAACGAGCCTCTGTTTACGGATCGACCTCGCAAGCGTCCATTCGTGCTCAGCGTGTTATTTACCACAATCCGATTTATGGCGGTCGGCATCGTACTTGCCGGCTTTGCGGGGCTGGGCGCGGGGATAGGCATCGCGAAGGCATATGTGGAAACAGCCCCTACGCTGGATCGCGCGCAGTTGACCAAATCCGACCGCACGTCCTATCTGTATGACATGAACGGCAAGCTCATCACCACCATTGCGGACGTTGAATACCGCGACTGGGTGGATATCGATCAGATTCCCGAACTATTGCAGAACGCGTTTATCTCCATAGAGGACGTGCGCTTTTATAAGCATAGCGGCGTGGATATCAAGCGGTTGTTCTCGGTAGCGTTGGAGGTACTGGGCAACAACAACGCTGCCGGCGGCAGCACCATTACGCAGCAGCTCATCAAGAACAAGATACTGGGTTCGGAGCGCACCTACAAACGCAAGATACAGGAAGCTTATCTCGCGCTGGAACTGGAAAAGGAGATCAGCAAAAAGGACATACTCGAAGCATATCTTAACGATATCCATCTGGGCGAGTCGAATTATGGCGTAAAAACTGCCGCCAAGGACTATTTCGGCAAGGAACTGGATCAACTGACAGTCCGCGAGTGCGCCATGCTGGCGGGATTGACACAGAATCCGTATTACTATAACCCGCGCAAAAACAAGTATAAACGGGACCCGGTTTACTGGACGTACACGAATGACCGCACGGATACCGTGCTCGGCCGTATGTACGAAGCCGGCTTAATAACGCTGGAACAATACCGAGAGGCGCTCAGTGAGGACGTCAATATCATAGAGGTCTCCCAGCAAACGCAGATGTACGATATGCCCTATTTTGTGGAATACGCCATCCGCGACGTTGTAACCCATCTGCTGGCGCAGCGCGGGCTGACGGACGCCGACCGCAGCGCCGTTGAAAACGAGCTGCGCACCGGCGGTTATCATATCTATACGACTGTTGACCCGGATATCCAGCATACCGTGCAGGATACGCTTTCCACCTGGGATAAATATCCGGGCCTTGCGGATCCGAGCAAGAACGTGGTCGTGGAAACAAATGCCGACGGTTCCGTCATCGAGACTGTGGAGCCGCAGGCCTCTGCCGTGGTGTTCGATTACCACACGGGCGAGCTGCGCGCCGTAATAGGCGGCAGGGAAAGCCCGACCATACGCAAAGGGTTCAACCGCGCCTATCAAAGCTATATGGAGGTTGGCTCTTCAATTAAACCGATTGCGATATATGGACCGGCTCTCGACGCGGGCGCTTCGCCCGCGACCGTCGTCGCCAACGTGCCCGCTGAAATCCAAGGCTGGGGAGGCGAGCGCGGCTATCCCGCCATCGGCAGTACTAAATACATCGGTCCGGTGACAATACGGGAAGGTATCGTCAATTCGCTCAACGTGGTGGCGGGCCGCGTGTTGTACGACCTCGTGTGGCCGGAGGTATCCGCGGAATACCTGTCCCGGTTGGGCGCGAATATGTCCAAGATCAATGTGGATGGTCCCGGCCTTGCGCTGGGTACATCGGGCTTTACGACAATACAGATGGCGGCGGCCTACGGCGCTATCGCGGACGGGGGAGAGTATAAGGAACCCCTCTCTTTTACGCGCGTGGTGGATTCAAACGGCAACGTCATACTGGATGCGAACCAGATCCGCGATACGCACCGGGTGTTCAAGCCGAGCACGGCCTATCTGCTCGTCGACATGATGACGGATGCCGTCCAGCATGGTACTGGTACAAAAGCGAAGATTTCCGGCATGACCGTCGCGGGAAAAACCGGTACCAACTCGGATTATGCGAGCGTCTATTTTGCGGGAATGACTCCGTATTACACCGCGGCCGTATGGGTCGGGCATGATAACCCGGTGAATGTGCTCAAGGGCAAGGCCTCTGGCGGAGATTACGCCGCGCCGCTCTGGCAGTCGTTTATGGCAAAGATCCATGAAGGACTGCCGAATAAGAGCATCATGGACGTATCGCCCAACGAGCTTGGGCTGGTTAAAAAGACGGTGTGTTCGGTTTCCGGCAAACTCGCCACCGACGCCTGCCGGCAGGATACCGACAATCCGCCCGTTACCGACTGGTTCCTTGAGGAAGACGTGCCGACGGAATTCTGCGATATGCATGCCGCCGTTTCCATCTGCACCGAAAGCGGGCAGATAGCGACCAGCAACTGCCCGGAAACAACGGTGGTA
This sequence comes from Bacillota bacterium, assembly GCA_023396535.1. Lineage (GTDB taxonomy): Bacteria > Bacillota > Clostridia > Christensenellales > CAG-138 > JAEWWD01. The sequence continues at coordinate 1,380 of JAEWWD010000204.1, read as the reverse complement.
TCCGGTTCGAAGGTACTCATACGGCCGGGAACGTATTACGATCTGCTCAGCGACGAGGAGCTCAAAACGGCTATTCCCAACGCGGTGCGGACGTCGCTTTCGGTGGAGGAATATCAAGAGAACCTCTATTCGTCCCGCGATCTGTGTACGTTGCACTCGACCGCCGGGCAATCGCTTCCGCAGCTTAGGCTGCAGGCGCTTGAGCTGCGGCAGGATATATTGAAATACCTGAGCGAGGCGACGCTGAGTCCGGACGATGTGCATGCGCTTACGGAGCAGACCGAGGCGCTCAGGGCGGCTTCGACCAGCACCAGTACGCAGTCCATCGCCTATGCTATTTTGCAGGCGCAGCAAGAGCTTGCGCGCGTGCAGGACGGCGGTTCCCATGATGCTACGTCTTCGCCGGAAGATACGGAAGGCGGGGCGTGAGTATGCGAACGCTGAACGAGCTGTATGATTTAGAGCGCGCGCGTCTGCGCGCGCTGTGCGGTATGGACGGGCCATGCGGCGCCTATGAAGCGCCCGTATTTGGCCAGGGGCCGGAAAAGCCGTTCCTGATGCTGATAGGCGAAGCGCCCGGCGGGGAGGAAACTAAACAGTCCCGCCCTTTCGTAGGAAAAGCGGGGCGTCAGTTGGATGAGCTTCTGACTTACGCCGGTATACCGCGGGATGAGGTTTATATCACAAATGTCGTAAAATACCGTCCCATGGTGATAGGGGAACGTACGGTGCGTAACCGTACCCCTGTACGGCAAGAGATTGATGCGTCGCTGCCGCTTTTGCGCGAAGAGCTGCTCATACTGCGGCCGCAGTGTGTGGCGACGCTGGGCAATGTGCCGCTTTCCGCCATGCTTTCGCTCTGCGGTATTGACAGGCAGGTGATTGGCGAAGCGCATGGCAGCGCTCGGCGTGTGACGCTGCTTGATTGGGAAACGGCGCTGTTTCCGTTGTACCATCCGGCAAGCGCAATCTATAACCGTTCCCTGTTGCCCGTATGCCGCGAGGATGCGGAGCGCCTGGGAGAGCTCTACGCTGTGAACAAACGGTGAAACTATCTGTTCTTAAAGGGGACAGGCTTGGCCTGCATACTTTATTCGGATATAATCGGAGTAAGGATTACGTGCGGGAAAGGATGAATTGCATGAAGAAGCGATGGATGAACCTTCTGCTTTTTATTGCGCTGTGCATGGGGCTGCTGCCCGGCACGGCTTCCGCCGGCGCGAGCGAATATGGACAGGTTACCGCGCAGGACGTTCGGCTGCGCAGCGCGCCCAACACGGATTCCGAGGTGCTTTCTGAGCTGCCGCAGCATACGCTGGTCGAGGTGCTCGACAGTGAGAACGGTTGGTATCGCGTGCTGTTCGACGATATGGTCGGGTA
>JAEWWD010000320.1 GCA_023396535.1 Bacillota bacterium | reverse complement strand
CGGCGGCGGGTCAAACCGTTACCCTGCAAAATCCCGCCGAGGGCGAGAGCGCGCCCAATACCTCCGCAGTGGAACTGACGGTCTCCGGCTTCGGGCAGGAGATTTATACGGCCGATATCGCTTTTTCAGCGGACATCGCCGCGACTGATACAAAGCTCATGGCCGTAATACCGTTGACCCTTGACGGCATCGCCTACGAGCAGGTCGTATACGAGGCTACGCTGCCGGCGGGGACCATGCAGAACGTTTCGTTTACGGCAACCATAGGCGAAGGGGGCGAGCATGAAATGGTCGTGTACCAGAACGGCGTCGAAATGCGCCGCACGCCCGTCACGTTCTCCTACTTAGGGTAATTCCGGGAGGCTTGCATGCGGGAAGAGGGTTTGCTGTTAAAGGGCGTCGGCGGTTTCTACACAGTGCTTACGCCGCAATCGGAAGAGGTTACCTGTCAGGCGCGCGGGCGGTTCCGCCGCGAGGGGCTCTCGCCCGTCTGCGGCGACCGTGTGCTGTTTGAGAGACAGCAGGAAGGCCATGCCGCCATCGTGGAGGTGCAGCCGCGCCGCAACGTGCTGCTGCGCCCGCAGGTCGCCAATATCGATCAAATCGTCATCGTGCTGTCCGTATCCGCGCCCAAGCCGGACCTGCTGCTGTGCGACAAGCTGGTGCTGCAGGCCGCCCCCCTTGGGATTGATCCGCTGCTCGTGCTGAACAAGTGCGACGAGGCGGACGACCGGGCTGTTGAATCAATACGCGAGGAATACGCGCCGCATTACCGCACATTGACGCTCTCCGCGCATACCGGCGAGGGAGTGGATGCGCTCCGGACGGAGCTGGAGGGAAAAGTAAGCTGCTTTGCGGGGCAAAGCGCCGTGGGCAAAAGCTCGCTTTTAAACGCTCTGCTGCCCGAGCTTCATCTGCCGGTGGGCGATCTCGCCCGGAAAACCGAGCGGGGCAGGCACACCACGCGCCACGCGGAGCTTTGGCCCTATCGCGGCGGCGCGGTGCTTGATACGCCGGGCTTTTCCCTTCTGGAGCTTTCCGCTTTGACGCAGGAGACGCTCGACGGCGCATACAGGGAATTTGGCGACGCACCCGCGCGCTGCCGGTTCGCCGCCTGCTCGCACCGCACCGAACCCGATTGCGCCGTGCGCGAGCTGGTGGAACAAGGTTTGATATCCCGCGGACGTTACGCCCGTTATGTGGAGCTTTCACTGCAGTTTGAAGAATTGAGGAGGCATATCTATGATTAAAGTCGTACCGTCCATATTATCTGCGGACTTCGCCCGCCTGGGCGAGGATGTGCAGATGCTCACGAGAAGCGGCGCGGACTGGATCCATGTGGACGTGATGGACGGGCATTTCGCGCCCAACCTGACATTCGGCCCCATGACATGCGCCGCCGTGCGCAAGCATACCGATCTTCCCATAGACGTGCATCTGATGGTGGAACGTCCCGCCGACTGGATCGATCTGTTCCTGGACGCAGGCGCGAATATCATCACGTTCCATTACGAGGTGGAATATCATGTCCAGCGGCAGCTCGAGCGCATCCGTAAAGCGGGCGCGCGCGCCGGGCTGGTGCTGTGCCCGGCCACGCCGGTCAGCATGCTGGAAGTCGCACTGGAATATTGCGACATGGTATTGCTGATGAGCGTGAACCCCGGCTACGGCGGCCAGAAATTCCTGCCCGTGGTGCTGGATAAGGTGAGAAAGCTGCGGGCCATGGCCGATGCGCGCGGCATGGAGCTGGATATAGAGGTGGATGGCGGCATTAACCTTGAAACCGCCGCGCTTTGCGTTGAAGCGGGCGCAAACGTGCTGGTGGCGGGCAGCGCGGTGTTCCAGGCCCCCGATCCCGCCGCCATGATAACGAAGCTTCGCGGATAAACGAGTCGACAAAGTGCCGAAGGCACTTTATTGACGGATAGATATATTTAGGCTTGCTCAGGCGCAGGGATGAACTGCTACAACAGAGTGTTGGCAGTACTCTTTATCCAGGGGGCGCGGGGGGCGGAGCCCTCCCGCTTTAAAATAAAACAAACCGTCGTCGCCGCCGCAGGCGGCGATACCTTGAATACCTGAGTAAGCGCGCAATATCCGCACTATTCCCGCATATCGCGGCATACATTATGCAAAGGAGACGTACCATGATCGATATCGCAATTATCGGCGGGGGACCGGCCGGGTTGGCGGCCGGGCTGTATGCCGCTCGCGGCGGCGCACAGGCCGTGCTGTTTGAAGAAGTATTCGTAGGCGGCCAGGCGGCGAAAACGCACCAGATCGATAATTATCCGGGCTTCTCGGAGGGCATCGCGGGCAGCGAGCTGGGAATACGGATGGAGCAGCAGGCAGCCCGTTTCGGGCTCAATATACGCTATGAGCCCGTGAAGGAGCTGGATCTTCTGTATTCCGTCAAATGCGTGGAGACGGAGGCAAAGCGCGAGCAGGCGCGCGCCATCATACTGTGCACCGGCGCGAACCCGAGAAAACTGGGGTTAAAACGCGAGGAAGAGCTGATGGGCAGGGGCGTATCCTACTGCGCCACCTGCGACGGCGCGTTTTTCCGGGGCCGGGAAGTGGCGGTGGTGGGCGGCGGGGATACCGCGCTCTCCGACGCGCTGTATCTTGCCCGTTTTGCGTCGCGCGTGTACCTCATACACCGGCGCGATGAATTCCGCGGCATTGCGGCGCTGCAAAAGGCCGTCCACGCGGAGTCGAAAATACAGCCCATATACGGTCATGTCGTTTCCGAGCTGATGGGTCGTGATAAACTCGAAGGCATCCGCATCAAGCATGCAGTGACGGGCGCCGAAACGCAGACGGAAGTATCCGGCCTGTTCGTTGCCGTCGGCATAGAGCCGCGGACTTCCCTCGTGCGCGGCCAGCTCCCGCTGACGGCGTCGGGGTATATTCAGACCGACGCGTTCATGCGTACGCCGGTCAAGGGCGTGTTCGCGGCGGGCGACGCGCGCGAAACGCCGCTGCGGCAGGTCGTGACAGCCGTGTCCGACGGGGCCGTGGCCGCCACGCAGGCGCTGGAGTATCTCTCCACAGCGCCGGAAGCCGCTAACAATTAAGAATTGTAATGAACAATTAACAATGCAAAATGAATAATGACGGATAAAATCCCTGCGGGATTTTTCTGAACATATAATTTTTAAAGAGAAATTCCGAAGGAATTTCTTCCATCCTTGTTCATTGTTCATTGTACATGGTTCATTTTGATTTGAACGAATTAACTTATTTAAGGAGAATAACATGTCCACCCGACTCTTCGGTACCGACGGGGTGCGCGGCGTTGCGAACGATACGCTCAGTTGCGAGCTTGCCATGCGCCTGGGCGCGGCGGGCGCGTATGTGCTGACCAGCGCGGCGCACTCGCCCCGTATACTCATAGGCACGGATACGCGCAAATCCGCCGATATGCTTTTTTGTGCGCTTGCGGCGGGCATTTGCTCCGTAGGCGGGGATGTGGTGCACGTAGGCGTTGTCCCCACGCCCGCGCTCGCGTATCTGGTGCGGCTGTACGGCGCCGACGCGGCGGTGGTGATCTCCGCTTCGCACAACCCCATGGAGGACAACGGAATCAAGTGGTTCGATTCCGAGGGCTTCAAACTGTCCGACGCGCTGGAGGATAAAATTGAGGCGCTGCTGCACGATCACGCGGAGCTGCCGCGCCCGGTAGGCGCGGCCGTAGGGCGCGTTACACGTATGCGCCGCGCGGCGGAGGAATACCGGCAGTTCCTGCTTTCCACCTCCACTGCGCCGCTTACCGGCATGAAGCTGGTGCTGGACTGCGCCAACGGCGCGGCCTCCGGCATTGCGCGCGACGTCTTCCGGGAGCTGGGCGCGGAGGTGACCAGCTTTTCCGACGAGCCGGATGGCTGCAACATAAACGCCCGGTGCGGTTCCACCCACCCGGAGCGGCTGCAGCAGATGGTATGCGAGCTGGGCGCGGATGTGGGGCTGGCCTTCGACGGCGACGCGGACCGGCTGATCGCGGTCGACGAGCTGGGCCGCATTGTGGACGGCGACCGCATACTCGGCGTGTGTGCGCTGGATATGCAGGAAAAAGGCATGCTCCGGGGCGATACGCTGGTCGTCACCGTTATGAGCAATCTTGGGCTCAAGCAGCGCATGCGCGAGGCCCAAATCCATGTGGAGGAAACGGCCGTGGGCGACCGGTACGTGCTGGAACGCATGCTCGAGAACGGCTATAATCTCGGCGGCGAGCAGTCCGGCCACATATTGTTTACCGATCACCATACCACCGGCGACGGCATGCTTTCCGCTATACAGTTCTTGAATATACTGCAGGGCAGCGGCAAGCGCATGAGCGCGCTCGCCGACGAGATTCCCATATACCCGCAGGTGCTCGTCAACGTGCGCGTACCGCTCGAGAGCAAGGCCGCCGCCATGCAGGATGAGACGCTGTGGGCGCGCATCCGCGAGGTGGAGCGGGAAATGGGCGACAGCGGCCGCATACTCGTACGCGCTTCGGGCACCGAGCCGCTCATCCGCATCATGCTGGAGGGCAGGGACGAGGAGGAGATCCGGACTATCGCGATATCGCTTGCGCGCATACTGGAAGAGAACTACGACGGAAAGATAAAGGCGTAAACATGCTCAACGAGGCGGACGTCAAAACAGCGCTTGCGGCGCTATGTGCAAATTACCCCAACCCAAGGCCGGAGCTGTTGTTCACCTCCCCGTACGAGCTGCTCGTCGCTACCATGCTCAGCGCGCAGAGTACGGACAGGCAGGTGAATATCTGCACGCGCAGGCTGTTCCCCGTATATAATACGGCGGCGCAGATTGCTGCCCTTACTGAGGACGAGCTGTTCGAGTATATCAAAAGCTGCGGGCTGTACCAGACCAAGGGGCGCAACATCATCGCCGCGAGCAAACTGCTCGTGGAGAAGTATGGGGGAGAGGTCCCGCCCGACCGCGACGCGCTGATAGAGCTGCCCGGCGTGGGCAGGAAGACGGCTAACGTCGTGGTCAGCAACGCGTTTAAAATACCGGCCATCGCCGTGGATACCCATGTGTTCCGCGTCGCCAACCGCATAGGCTTGGCGAACGCGAAAGACGTGCTCCATACCGAACAACAGCTCATGCGGGCCATCCCGCAGGAGGATTGGGGCGACGCGCACCACTGGCTCATTTTCCACGGCCGCCGCGTATGCGACGCGCGCAAGCCGCGCTGCGCGGATTGCTGCGTGAACGACGTGTGCGAGTACTTTCGGAAAAATGAACAATGAACAATGAACAATGCATAATGAACAATTTACGTAGAAATCCCAAGGGATTTCTTCTATTTGAAAACACTGTACGTGCCGGCAAGCATCAGGACTACGGCTATTAATTTAATGAAATTCCCAAGGGGAATTTCCTCCTTCATTGTTAATTGTTAATTGTACATTGTTCATTAAAAAAGAACCCCTCAGGGTTCTTTTTTGCGTGTCAGCCAGCCGTCGTAGTATGCGATTTCGCCGAGCGGCTTGCGGGACATGGGCCCCGGTTCCTCGGCGGCATAGCCGAGCGGGGTGATGCCCACGATTTTGATTTCGGACGGTATGCGCAGCACATTGCGAACGGGGTATTCGGGGAACGCGCCCACCCAGCAGGTGGAGAGCCCTTCCGCCGTCGCGGCGAGCACCATGTGCTCCATCGCGATCGCGCAATCCACAAGGTAGTATTCCTTGCCGCCCGTCACGCCGCTGTCCGAAGGGTCGGCGCATACCACGATTACATACGGCGCGTCGGTCAAGCAGGCTTTGGAGGGGTTGTCCACCACCTCGCCCAGCATGGCGCGCACGGCCGGGTCCTGTACGACGATGAAGCGCCAGCATTGCCGGTTGCACCACGAGGGCGCCAGGCGGCCCGCCTCAAGTATACGGCTGAGCGCCGCTTCCTCCACCGGCTTATTCTGATAGGCGCGAACGCTGCGCCGCGCTTTGATCGTTTCGTATAGCTCCATTCATACCTCCCCGGGTCCGAATAAAAAAGCAAATGGTTGCGAGCAAGCCATAAGCCGAGTTCTGTCGTAGGGTGACCATCTATCTAGGCCGGCAGTTACCTGCAGGCTCCAGCGATTACGGGGAGCGTGGCGGGCAGCCATTATTGCTCCCATTCCAATCTTGCACCAGGTGGGGTTTACAGAGCGGACAAGTCGCCATGCCGCTGGTGAGCTCTTACCTCGCCTTTCCATCCTTACCCGGGATACCGGGCGGTCTATTTCTGTTGCACTTTCCTTGGAGTCGCCTCCACCGGGTATTACCCGGCACCCTGCCCTGCGGTGCTCGGACTTTCCTCATCCGCTAGGCGGACGCAGTCACCTGTCTTACTCGCAATATACTAGTATACCTCAATTTTCGCCCGCATACAATATGCGGCCGCAATTTTCACATTCCACCACGCCGTCGCTGCTTTGCACGCGCTTGACCACTACCATGGGCAGCGACATGTTGCAGCCGCCGCACTGGTTGTTTTCCACCTTTGCCATAGGCACGGTGTGATTGCGTTTGACGCGCTTATACCGTTCCAGCAGCGCGGGCTCCACCTTGGCGGCCTGCGCGGCCACGGCCGCGTCCGCCTCTTTGCGGCTCCCTTCGCTTTTTGCGTATTCTTCTTCGCAGACAACGCGCAGCGCGTCGTATTCCTTTTTCGCTTTGCCCGCCCTGTTGCGGGTTTCTTTGTATTCCTTCACGGCGTTGTCCAGCCATTTGACGAGATCGCTGATCTCGCGGCGCACGGCGGCGAGATCGTCGAGCAGTTTCTCGTGGTTGCGGCGGCACTCCGTCATTTCCTCGGCCGTGCATTCCTCGTCGTTCTGCATTTCGTCGAATTCGGAGCGCTCCAGCTCAACGCGGTTTAAAAGCTTGTCCACCTGATCCTGCAGCCGCTCCAATGCCGCCTGGCGCTGCACGATTTCCTTCTGCGTGCGCGAGATGGCATTTTGCTGTTCCGTCAGGAATCCATGCAGCTTGTTGAGCTTGGTGCGCGCCGGGGTATTGATTACCTCGCGCTCCAACGCCTCTTTTTTGAGCTCCACCGCCTGGTATTCCCACAGCGCATCCAGCTTACCCATTCTAAAACCTCCCTCACAGACCAGACGCAGCCTCAGGGCGCCATAAGAGGCGCGTGTTCCGTGTCGGCCATCAGCAAGTCTACCTTATATTGTATCGCGTCAAGCGCGGACTGTAAACCTTCAAGTAAATACGGCAGTACCACGCGCTCCGTCTCGTAATGCCCGGCTTCCACAACGGATATGCCATAAATCTGTGCCTCAAGCGCCTGACTGTGCTTGATTTCCCCCGTCAGCAGCACGTCAGCGCCCGCGGCTTTCGCTTTATGAATAAAATCGCCGCCGCTTCCGCCCACCACCGCCACGGTGCTGACGTAGCGGGTTGCGCCGCCGCCATAGCGTACCGCCGCAGATAATTTATCCCGCACGAAGGCCGCGAATTCCGAAAGCGGAAGCGGGGCGGGAAGCTCGCCCACACGGCCGATGCCGGGCTCGCCGAACGCGCCCGTCGCAAGGGGCCGTACGCTCATAAGGCTGATCGCCGCCGCGAGCGCATCGTTGACGCCGCCCATGGCGCAGTCCAGATTGGTGTGGGCGGCGTACAGCCCGATACCATGGCGAATAAGCCGGTAGGCGGCCGCCGTATCCGGCGCGCTGTGATGGATGCGCTGCACGGGCTTGAAGAACAGCGGATGGTGTGTAAACACGAGCTGTGCGCCCCGCGCGGCGGCTTCCTCCGCCACGGCGGGCGTGCAGTCGAGAGCGAACAGTATGCGCGTGATTTCCTGCGTTTCGGGCTCTATCAGAAGCCCCGGATTATCCCATTCCTCCGCAAGCCCGATCGGCGCGATGCGCTCAAACAGCGCAATGAGATCCTTCAGCAGCATGGCGGTTCCTTTCTTTATCCGTTCCCATCGTGTTTTCCCGGATGCGCCGCATTGTATAACTCCAACACGCGGCGCATGTGTGCGGCCTTTTGTTCAAGCAGAGCCTGCCCGCCGGTGCCACGCGCGCTCAGAAGCCGTTTTTCGTGCTGTGTGAGCATTTTTTTCACGAGGGCGGGGAAGTGCGGATCGTGAAGCGAGCGGTGGCCCAGCGCGAAGCAATCCGCCGGCCATCCGTCGGGCAGTTCGTCCCTTCCGGGCTCTGCAGAGAATACCTGATACAGCCTGCCCGCGTCGGGGACTATGACGTCCCGTACGATGCGAAAGCCGTGACTAAATAAATAGCGGCGCAAATCCTCCACGCCGCGCATGGGCTGGAACACCGCAAGCCGCGCGCCCATCAGCGGTACGGGCGCTGCCGCGAGCAGCTCCGTAATGAGAGTCCCGCCCATGCCGCACAGCGTAAGCGCGTCCGCCTCGCCCGGCGATAGTACGAAAAGCCCGTCGCCCAGCCGTACGTCCATGCGGCCGGTCAGGCCGGTCAGGCGGGCAAGCGCCTGTGCCTTCTGCACGGAGGCGGGGCTGATATCCGCCGCTATTACGCGCTGCGCCGCGCCGCTCTGCAGGAGCGCGGCACAGAGTCTGCCGTGGTCGCAGCCGATATCCGCCACGGTATGCGCGTTTTGCAGCAGTTCGGCTGCCGCAAAAAGGCGCGGCCGCAGCCGGATGCGCCTTTCCTGTAAAAGTATTTCCATATTTTTAGTGTATCCGATACGCGGCATGTTTGCAAGGCAGGCGCAGGCCACTGATAAAGTCCTGCGGACTTTGTCAATGGTTGACAAAAAGTGCCGGAGCGGCACTTTTTGAGTTTTACAGGAACCGCCTGCACCTTTGGCGCGGTCGGCGGTTCCTGCAGGGAAAGCCTTGCGCGGCAAGGCTTTTCGCTCGCGACGTACACGCCGTCGCTCACGAAGAAAGCTTCCGGGGGCTACGGCCCCCGAACCCCCCTAAACAGAGAAATTCCCTTCAGGGAATTTTTTCCTTCATTGTTCATTTTTCATTGTTAATTATTCATTGTCCAAAGGCCTGCGCGCCGCGCAACCCTTTGGGCAGATGGTTCTTCAGCACACCGTTTACCGCCTTGCCCCAGCCGATTGGGTAGCCTTGCGCGCAAACCACGCAGTAGCCCGACAGGTTTTCCGGGATTTCGACGGTATTCCCCAGGAAATACGCTTGTAGCGCATCACCCTCAAGCTCTATGCGGCGCGTGAACGCCTCCGCTGGATAGGACATGCACAGCCCGTGCGCGGGGAGCATGCGTCCGTTTTTGTATTCCGCGGCGTGCACGCCCGCGGATTTGATGCGCAGCCGCTCATACCCTGCGGGCAGGTCCTTGGGCAGCAGCACCAGCCGCCCGTCCGGCAGGAGGCGGGGGAGGCCGCACGGTTCCGCATGCATAGTGTCTTCCACAAACGTCCGCCACGCGCGCGCGGCGTCCTTCGTAAGCGGCGTTTCCCGCGCAACGGGGAAAGCGGGCGCGGGACCGTCTTCTTTTTGCAGTAGCGCGACATAATGCCCTTCGCCTATGCCGGTATGCGGGTAATGCCGCTCTTGTGTTATCAGCGTGAATTCCGCATTTCGCTGTACAAACGCGCGCACGGTCTCCTCGTTTTCCTCCGGTGAGAACGTGCAGGTGGAATAGACGAGCCGCCCGCCGGGCTTAAGCGCGATCGCCGCGCTGTCCAGTATGTGGGCTTGCCGCACGGCGCACGCGCGCACATGCTCTAAAGACCAGGCCGTAATGGCCTGCTCCTCCTTACGGAACATGCCCTCGCCGCTGCAGGGCGCGTCCACAAGCACGGCGTCGAAATACCCGCGCAGCGCTTCGCACAGCGGCTCCGGCTTCATGCAGGTAACGAGCGCGTTGCGCACGCCCAGCCGCTCCAGCGTATCGTTGAGCACGGCGGCGCGCCCCGGCACGATTTCGTTGGCGATGAGCAGGCCGTCCTGCGCGAGGTATGCCGCGAGCTGCCCCGCCTTGCCGCCGGGCGCGGCGCATAAATCCAGCACGCGCATACCCGGCGAGGGGCGCAGCACCGCCGCCGGGCGCATGGCCGACGGTTCTTGCATATAAAACAACCCCGCGCGGTGCAGCGGATGGCTGCCTACGCGCGCGGCGTCGTCCAGCAGCAAAAAGCCCTCCGGAACGAGGGCGGGCGCAAGCGGCCACGGCGATAAACCGAGGAATTCGCTCACGCCGATTTTAAGCGTATTGACGCGCAGCCCCCTGCGCGGCGGCTCCGTCAGCGCGTTCAGGTACGCGGGATATTCTTCTTTGAGCTGCGCCCGCATGCGGGCCGCGTATTCCTCCGGCAGACGCGCCATTGTCAATGGCCGTCCTTGCAGGGACTGTGCCAGTGGATGGCGCTGGCGTCCACCGCCATGGGGAGTCCGCCGTCCGCCGCGTCCCCCTGCGCCGTAAAGCCGAAGGCTTCGTAGTACAGCGCGTACTGTTCGGGTACGTCCGCGCATATGCGCGCCGCGCCCATGCGCTGCGCCTTATCCAGCATCACGCGCGCGCAAAGATCGCCAAAGCCCTGCCTGCGGTAGGGCGCGAGCACGCCTATAAACGCGAACCGGACCCCGCCCGCGTCCGGGCAAAGCCGCGCGGAGGCGATCGCCTTGCCGTCCAGCCGTACGGTCAGGTGCGCGGCCAGTTCGTCCCGGCCATCGAACACCGTCTCGGCCGTTTGGCCGAGTTCCTCCATGAACACCGCGCGGCGTATAGAGAGCGCTTCTTCCGAGCCGATAGGTCCCAGTGTCCATCCGGTTGCAAACATTTTTTCAATCTCCCTAAATATTTTTCAGCAAAATGCCCGCGGCCCTATTGCGCCGCTGTTTCCCGTCATGTTATAATATCACCGTATCAAGAGGTTCACAATCTATACGTTGATTGATCGCGTCAAAGCGTCGATTGGCATTTGCATATTTGATTGATAGCTGCAAGGAAGTGCCGCGCGCACGGGCTGGTGACTATCACTCAAGCTTCCCCAATCAGGGATTGCGATGAGTGTTTTCCCATATACTATGGGACGGCGCTCATTTTTTCTTAATTTCCGGGTTCGGCGAACGCGACATTATACATAAGGAGGAAACGTGCCATGCTGCTGATCGGCAATGGAAAGGTATTGACAAGGGATGCGAAGGGCACTTATCTTGACGACGGCGCCGTGCTCTGCGACGGCGCGCTCATAAAAGCCATAGGCCCCACCGCCCAGCTGAAGGCCGCATACAAGGACGCGGAATATCTCGACGCGCGCGGCGGCGTTATCATGCCCGGCCTCATCAATACGCACAGCCACATTTACAGCGCGTTCGCGCGCGGGCTTGCCATCAACAACTACAACCCCACCAATTTCTATGAAATACTCGACGGTATGTGGTGGAATATAGACCGTAAGCTTACCGTGGAGGATACCCGCTACAGCGCCTACCAGACGTATATGGACAGTATCAGGAACGGCGTGACCACGCTGTTCGACCACCACGCCAGCTACGGCGAAATCCGCGGCAGCCTGTTTGCCATTGCCGAGGTCGCGAAAGGCATCGGCATGCGGACGAGCCTGTGCTACGAGGTATCGGATAGAGACGGGGAAGACAAGTGTCAGGACGCTATTCGCGAGAACGTGGAATTCATAAACTATGCCAAGAAGCAGGAAGGCGACATGGTCAAGGCCATGTTCGGCCTGCACGCCGCGTTCACGCTCAGCGATAAGACTCTCGAACAGTGCGTCGCCGAAAAACCGGACGGCGCGGGCTTCCACATCCACGTGGCCGAGGGCATGGACGACGTGTACGACTCCCTGCGCAATTACGGCAAGCGCACCGCGCACCGCCTGCACGATATGGGCATCCTCGGGGAAAAGACCATAGCGGGCCACTGCATCCATATGAGCCCCGCCGAAATGGATCTGCTCAAGGCGACGGATACTATGGTCGTCAACAACCCCGAAAGCAATATGAGCAATGCGGTCGGCTGCTCGCCTGTGCTGCAGATGGCCGCAAAAGGCATACTGCTGGGTCTGGGCACCGACGCGTACACCAACGATATGCTCGAAAGTTTGAAAGTCGCCAACTGCATTCAGAAGCACAACGCCTGCCTGCCCAACGTGGGCTGGGGCGAGGTGACGGGCATGCTTTTTGACGGCAACCGCAAAATCGTGGCGCGCGCGTTCGATACGCCCGTCGGCGTGCTGGAGCCGGGCGCTGCGGCGGATATCGCGGTGTTCGATTATAAGCCCTATACGCCGTTCGGCAGCTTCAACGCGGACGGGCATCTTATGTTCGGCGCTTGCGGCAAGCAGTGCATGCACACCGTCGTCAACGGCCGCGTGCTGATGAAGGACAGGGAACTTCTTTGCTGCGACGAGGAAGCCGTTAACGCTAAGACGCTGGAGCTGACCACCAGGCTGTGGAAGAAGCTGAACGGATAAGAATTATTTTAGCAGGGGTTTTACCCCTGCACCCCACCAAAGGGCCTAAGGCCCTTTGGAAACCCTAACCCCGCAAACGGCGCAGCCGTTTGCATAATGGGATCCAAGGGCCGTTACGGCCCTTGGCGGGAGTTTGAGGGCGGAGCCCTCAACGTAACCCAATTAGTAAACAGTTGACCAGCATAAAGGAGGCCTCTGCTATGTCCGAAAGAATGTCGCCCATCCCCTTCGGGGATCTGATGCGCTGGATACTGGCCGAATACGAGCAATCCGGCTCCGTGTTCGGCGTGGAACGCCCCTATCTCGCCGAGAAGGGTAAAAAGCTCGGCCTGTTCGGCGGCTTTATCGAAACGCCGTTCGGCCCCGCGGCGGGTCCGCATACGCAGCTCGCGCAGAACATCGTGACGGCGTATTGGGCCGGCGCGCGCTTTTTCGAGCTCAAGACCGTGCAGATTATGGACGGCGAGGAACTCGCCCGCTGCATCGCCCGCCCGTGCATACTGGCGGCGGACGAGGGCTATAACTGCGAATGGTCCACGGAGCTTACGGTGGAGCAGGCGCTCGACGAATACGTCAAGGCGTGGTTCATCTGCAAGCTGCTCGCCCGCGAGTACGGGCTGGGCGACGCGGACGGCTTCGTGTTCAATATGAGCGTGGGCTATGATTATGCGGGCATCACGTCCGAAAAAATCGACCGTTTTATCGAAGGTCTCAGGGACGCGAGCGGCACCGGCCCCTTCAAAACCTGCAGGGAGTGGGCGCTCAACAACCTGCGCCTGTTTGAAAACGTCAACGCGCGCTATATCGAGAGCATGGACCCGCACGTCTGCACGTCCATCACGCTTTCCACATTGCACGGATGTCCCCCGCAGGAAATCGAGCGCATCGCTTCCTATCTCATCAGCGAGAAGAAGCTGCACACATTCGTCAAATGCAACCCCACCATACTCGGGTACGAGACGGCGCGCCGGACTCTCGACGCCATGGGGTACGACTATATCCAGTTCGACGACCACCACTTCAAAGAGGATCTTCAGTACGAGGACGCCGTGCCCATGTTCCGGCGCCTGCGCACGCTGGCCGCGGAAAACGGCGTGGATTTTGGGCTGAAGCTCTCCAACACATTCCCGGTGGACGTCACGCGCAACGAGCTGCCCAGCTCCGAAATGTACATGAGCGGCCGCGCGCTCTACCCCCTGACCATCGAAATGGCCAACCGGTTTACAGCCGAGTTTGACGGAAGCCTCCGGCTTTCCTTCTCCGGCGGCGCGGACGCGTTCAACATCAGCGCGCTGTTTGAGGCGGGCATATGGCCCGTCACGGTGGCCACCACCGTATTGAAGCCCGGCGGCTATCAGCGCATGCGCCAGCTCGCGCGCAGCCTGTCAAGGCTGGAATACAAGCCGTTTACCGGCGTAAGCGTGGCGCGTGTCGCCAACCTCGCGCAGGCCGCGCTGACGGACCCGCACCACTGCAAACCCGAAAAGCCCGCACCGCCCCGCAAGGCGGAGGGCAAGCTGCCGCTGACCTCCTGTTTCATTGCGCCCTGCACATACGGCTGCCCCATCAACCAGGATATACCGGAATACATTTCCCTCGTGGGGCAGGGCAAGCATCTCAAGGCGCTGCGCGTCATCACCGAGAAAAACCCGCTGCCCTTCATCACGGGCGTGATCTGCGCGCACCACTGCACGGATAAATGCACGCGCAACGACTATGAGGGCTATATCCGCATCCGAAACGCCAAGCTGGAAGCCGCGCGCGGCGGTTACGAAGCGCTTTTGGGCGAGCTCGAAACGCCGGTCATGACCTCCGACAAGCGCGCCGCCGTCATAGGCGGCGGCCCGGCCGGGCTTTCCGCCGCGTACTTCCTGGGCCGCGCGGGCATGCCCGTCACGGTGTTCGACGAGCACAATACTCTCGGCGGCGTCGTGCGCCACGTCATCCCCGAATTCCGCATTCCGTCCCACGCCATCGACCGCGACATACAGCTCGTGGAAAAGATGGGCGTAAAATTTAAGCTGGGCGAGAAGGCCCCTTCCGTCAGGGAACTGCGAGAGCAGGGCTACGATTATGTGCTGTTCGCGACCGGCGCGTGGGCGCCGGGCAGGCTCAAGCTGGAGCAGGGCGAGAGCATGAACGCCATATCCTTCCTCGCCGCCTGCAAGAACGGCAGCCTGGAGTTTGCGGGCAAAAACGTCTGCGTCGCGGGCGGCGGCAATACCGCCATGGACGCCGCGCGGGCCGCAAAGCGCATCCCCGGCGTGCAAAATGTGCGCATCGTGTACCGCCGCAACAAGAAATACATGCCCGCCGACGAGGAAGAGCTGGCGCTCTGCCAGCGCGAGGGCGTGGAATTCTTAGAGCTGTTGAGCCCCGTATCCTTAGCTGACGGCAAGCTGACCTGCCGCCGCATGCGCCTGGGCGAGCCGGACGCTTCCGGCCGCAGGAGCCCGGTGGAGACGGATGAGCTCGTTACGGTCCCCTGCGATCTGCTCGTCGCCGCCGTGGGCGAGCGCGTGGACGCCTCCCTGTTCAAAGAGAACGGCGTATCGGTGGACGAACGCGGGTTTGCCGCGCTTACTCCACAGACGCTTGAAACCAACCTGCCCGGCGTGTATGTGCTGGGCGACGCGCACCGCGGCCCCGCCACGGTGGTCGAAGCCATCGCGGACGCACAGCTTGCGGCGAACCATATTCTCGGCGGACACCACGAATACGAAATCCCCGAAGCCGCCCGCGCCACCGCGGCGGAATGCCGCGCCAAGGTGGGCGAACTGCGCGAATACGACAATGCCGCGAGCGAAGCGGAGCGATGCCTGTACTGCAGCGCGTCCTGCGAAGTGTGCATGCAGGTGTGCCCCAACCGCGCCAACCTCGCGCTGCGCGTACCCGGCATGCAGACGCGGCAGATACTGCATGTGGACCGCATGTGCAACGAGTGCGGCAACTGCGCCGTGTTCTGCCCGTACGACGACGCGCCGTATCTCGCCAAGCCCACGCTGTTCCACACCCGGCATGATTTTGACGACAGTACCAACATGGGCTTCCTGCATCTGGGCGGCAAGCGCTTCCTGACGCGGCTTAACGGCGAAGTGCTCGAAGCCGACCTCGACAACGCGGATACCGGCCTGCCCAAGGATATCGAGTTGCTGCTGTGGGCGTTGCTGACGGAGTACGCGCATTTGCTCTGATTTTATCAGAGCAAATGCATCAAGCAATTAACAATGAATAATGAATAATGAACAATGACGGAAGAAATCCCTCCGGGGA
>JAEWWD010000156.1 GCA_023396535.1 Bacillota bacterium | reverse complement strand
GATAGGGCTGTATACCATCATCGCCGGATAGCAAAGAGCAACTTGCGCGGAAAATCTCGATAAAGTGCCGAAAACGGCTTTGTCGATACAAAACCACCCCACCGGGTGGTTTTGCTTTTGGTGCTTATCGGATATTTTTTTAAAAAACCAACCAGCCTTCGCCCATTCGTATACTTTACATATACGTTTCTTTCAAACGGAAAAATGATTCAGCCTACGCCAAACGGCCCGATTTATGATACTATGACGGAAGAAGGTTTCGTCCTTGGCTGTATGGCAGCGGATCGGCCCGCGTAATTGAAAAGTGCGTACTCGGATGTGCGAACCAGATTTGAAAGGGGCGTATTTTATGGATTTTGCGGAACTGGTGGACAAACAGCGGGCGTATTTTCGTACCGGCGCGACGCGCAGCCTGGAGTTTCGACTTGCGATGCTCAAAAAGCTGCAGGCGGCAGTCAGGGACAATGCGCAATTGATTGAAACCGCGCTGCTTGAGGATATGAACAAATGCCCGTCCGAAACCTATATGACGGAGACGGGCATATTGCTCGATGAAATCCGGTTTCATATCCGGCATTTGGCGGGCTGGATGAAGGAAAAGGCCGTGCGCACGCCGCTTGCGCAATTCCCTTCCCGGTCTTTTATATCGCCGGAACCCTACGGCGTGGCGCTGATTATGTCGCCGTGGAATTACCCGGTGCAACTGAGCATGGACCCGCTCATCGGCGCGATTTCGGCGGGCTGCACGGCGGTGGTGAAGCCGTCCGTATACGCCCCGGCGGCGAGCGCGGCGGTCTCGCAAATTCTGCGCGGCGCTTTCCCGACGGAATATGTCGCGGTGGTGGAAGGCGGCCGCGCGGAAAACGCGGCCCTTCTGGAACAGGAATTCGACTACATTTTCTTTACCGGCAGCCCGGCCGTGGGAAGGCTGGTGATGGAAAGCGCGGCAAAGCGCCTTACGCCGGTAACGCTGGAATTGGGCGGGAAAAGCCCTGTGATCGTGGATGAAACCGCCAACATCCCCGTCGCCGCGCGGCGGATCGCGTTCGGCAAGGTGCTCAACGCCGGGCAAACCTGTATAGAGCCGGACTATTTGTTTATTCATGAAAGCGTAAAGGACGCGTTTGTGGAGGCGTACAGGTCGGCTCTACATGAATTCTTCCCCAACGGCGATATGCAGGATATGAACGTCATCATCAACGAAAAGCACTTTTCGCGCCTTGCCGGGCTTTTACAATCCGGCAAATCGGTGATCGGCGGGGGGACGGACGCTTCGCGCAGGTTTATAGAGCCGACCTTGCTGGACAATGTGGATTTGAACTCGCCCATCATGCAGGAAGAGATTTTCGGGCCCATACTACCCATGCTGCCGTATGCCGATATCCAAGAGTGCATCGGGTATATCACGGCGCATCCGCGCCCGCTGTCGCTGTATCTGTTTACCGCCAGCCCGGCGGCGGAGCGGCTGGTACTGGACCACTGTTCCTTTGGCGGCGGCTGCATCAACGACGTCATAATCCATGTCGCCTCGCCGCTTATGCCGTTTGGCGGCGTCGGCGCTTCCGGTATGGGCAGTTATCACGGAAAGAAGAGCTTCGACACGTTTACGCATTACCGCAGCGTGCTCAAAAAGGCAACCTGGCTGGATTTGCCCATCCGCTACCGCCCCTATTCGCCCAAGCGGGATAAACTTGTGCGCAGGTTTTTGAAATAAGATCCGCGTTCCGTGTAAACTGTATTTAAATGTTACCATCCAGCAAATTCGTCAACGGAGGCCACAATGGATAAGAAACGTCTCGCCGGTATGATGGACCATACCATTTTGAAAGCAACCGCAACGTCCGCGCAGGTCGAAGCCGTTTGCAGGGAAGCGCTCGCGATCGGCGCGGCTTCCGTGTGCGTCAACCCGTGCAACATCGCGCTCGCAAGCAATCTGCTCTCGGGCAGCGGCGTGAATGTCTGCACGGTGGTCGGCTTTCCTCTGGGCGCCAATACGCCTGAAACAAAGGCGTTTGAAACGGCGGACGCCGTTTCAAAGGGCGCGCGGGAGATCGATATGGTCGTCAACATCGGCGCTCTGATTGCCGGGGACGCCGATACCGTGTATCAGGATATCAAAGGCGTCGTCGGCGCGGCTAACGGCAATCTCGTAAAGGTGATCATAGAGACCTGTTACCTGAACGAGGAGCAGATCCGCGCCGCATGCGAGCTCTGCATGAAGGCCGGCGCGGATTTCGTGAAAACCTCCACCGGCTTCGGACCCGCCGGGGCAAAGCCGGAACATGTGCGGCTCATGCGCAGCGTGGTGGGTTCCCATATGAAGATCAAGGCGGCGGGCGGCATCCGCACCTATCAGGACGCGCTGGCCATGATAGAAGCCTCGGCGGACAGGCTGGGCGTATCCGCGAGCGTCACCATACTGAACGAAGCGGATTGAGGCCTGACGTAACCTCATATGCACTTCAAAGAGCTCCTTAACCGCCAGGTTACAGGAGCCTTTTGATTTTTTTGTTCCGATGTCCCTGCAATGGAAAGAATACGCCTTGCATCCGCCCGTCAATTTTAGTAATATTTTGTTATCACATGAATGTTTCCAAAGCTTGCGGCAATCGGTTGTCATCTCAGGTGCGTTGTATGAAAGATGCGGTCAAAGAACAATTTGATTTCGTGCTGGCGCGGGAATGCGCCAAGACATTCCATGGCGCGTCAGGAATTGGCTGCGTCATATCCGCCGTGGACGGGGAGGTCATGAACGAATTCGGATACGGATGCCAAAGCTGCGGCTTGTGCGAAGCCATGGGGAAAGAAAAAAGGAACTGCGTGCAGGCGCATATTTACGGTATGACGGAGGCCGAACGGTTCGGGGGAAAATATATCTACTATTGCCCTATGGGGCTGACCTGTTTTGTCTCGCCTATATTGGGGGAAGTAACGAGCGTCGCGAAAATCACGGTGGGTCCCTTTTTGATGGTGGACAAACAGGACTTTATCGATTGCGAGCTGTCCGGATACGCGCAGTTACCCAAAGAAAAAATGGAGCAGCTTGAACGGGTGCTCAGCCGCATACCCGTCGTATCCCCTCAAACGGTACAGCATCTTTCCACTTTATTGTTCATGGCGGTAGGCTTTATGAACAATGTTTCCTATGCCAGCCGCATGCGCACGGTACAGCAATCGGACGCGATACAGGGGCAAATCACAACCTATATCATGCACTTAAAGGAGGGGGAATGGCAGCCCTACCCCATTGCGACCGAACGGGAGCTGCTGCGCAGCATTGTAAAATCTGATAAGGAAAAGGCGCACCGGCTGCTGAACGAACTGCTGGGGTATATTCTGTTTTCTACGGGACGAGACTTTGACCGCCTGAAAACACGCATTTATGAGCTTCTGGTGCTGATGGGGCGCGCCGCCGCAGACGCTGGCGCAAACGCGGAGCTCATTCTTTCAGAGACGTCAAGCAGTTTCGACAGATTATCCTCTTTTGGCGATATTGAAGAACTTTGTCTGTGGCTGTCGCATCAGATGAATCATTTTATGGACGGCGTATTCCAGTACGCCGACGCGCGCCATGCCAATGTGATTCACCGATGCATCCAATATATCGATGCGCATTATTACGAAAAAATCACGTTGGAGCAAATGGCCAGGATCGTATATCTCTCCCCCGCGTACCTGAGCCGTATTTTCAAGCAGGAAACGGGCGAGCTGTTCAACGCGTATGTAAGCCGCGTGCGGATCGAGAAAAGCAAAGCGCTGCTTAAGCACGACGCGTTGTATATTTCCGATATCGCGGCCGCGGCAGGCTTTGAGGACCAAAGCTATTTCACGAAAGTATTCAAACAAATCGTAGGCGTTACGCCCAACCGCTACCGCGACATGCTGCGCCAAAAATAATTTTAAGCCGGGGATTAAGTTCCCCGGCTTTGTTCGCTGCCGACCGGTTTGAAGGGCAGACGGCAGGGAAAAGTTTACGCTTCCGCCAGGAAAGCGTCGTATTCCTCGGCGGATAGCAGCTCGTTTTCATCGATGGCGTCGATGCGCACCACCGCGATATAGGTGCCGTACGGATCGCTGTTGAGAAGCTCGGGCTCCATATCCAGCGCCTGGTTGACTTCGACGACTTCGCCCGCCGCGCAGGAATATACGTTGGAAACCGTCTTGACGGATTCCACATCCGCAATGGCGTCCCCCTGCTTGAACTTGCATCCTACCGCGGGCAGGCCGGCCGAAACGATATCGCCCAGCGCTTCCTGCGCGTGAAACGTGATGCCTATTTTTGCGAGATTGCCGTCGAGCTGCAGCCAAACATGATCTTTGGAATATTTACGGTCTGTCGGCGTCATAGTATCCTCCTGAAATGCCTTATTTCGAATACTGTTGATTTACATGTCAAATCCGTGCCTTTTGTTCCAGGCGCGCTTGGCCGCCCCCATGGCCGCGACATTCTCCGGCTTGAGATAGCAGGCGAGGGAATTGCTGCTCGAGAGCAGGTACCTGCCGCCGGGGCTGCAATCGTCCATCAGAGCGGTTACCTCGCAGGCGACGTCTTCCTCGCTTCCCAGGGTCAGGGTATTGAGGTCCACGCTGCCGATCAGGGCGACATTGTTCCCGTGCGTCTTTTTGACCTGCCGGATATCCATGGCGCCCGGCTGCAGCGGATGCACCGCGTTCATGCCCAGCGTGAGCAGATCGTCCAGCACGGGGAGTATATTGCCGTCGCTGTGGTAAACCCACGGCTTTTTGATATTCGCCGCCATGCGCTTAAAATAGGGCATCACGAACTCGCGGAACAGCTCGGGCCGCACATACGTGCCGGTGTTGAACGCGATATCCTCGCCGATCCAGATAAAATCGATTTCCGGAAGCCTGCTGTAAAGCCGGTCGAGCTTGCCGTAATAGTCGACGTATTTCTCAAACAGCCACTCGATCAGCGCCGGATCGTCGTAGAGCTTGTAACAGAAGTTTTCAAACCCCAGATCCATGACGGCCGGGTCCAGGCAGAATATGTGCGCGACGAACAGCGCCAGGCCGCTATCGCCTATGGCTTCATGCGCGCGGCGCACATTTTCGATGAGCATCTCCTCGTCGATCTTATCGGGCATGGAGAAATGCTTGTCAAGGTCTCCCCAGTCCTCTATCAGTGCGTGAAAGCCGAGCACCTGCCCTTTGACGATAGTCTCGCAGCCGAAGCGCTGCCAGTGCGCAAAGCCTACGGCATCCTGCCCGACGAGCCTTGCGTACCGTACGCGCTCCGGCCAATCCACCTTCTCCACGCAAAGTGCTGCGGCTATAAGCTCATCCCGGGTTTCGATCTCTATCCACGGTACGGGCAGCCCCTGCTTTCCCGCGAGCGTATCCAGCACGAGTTGGCGCGAGTTCATACGGGCTCCTTAAATCCAGTAGTTATGATCCCAGGCGTGCGCCTTGAGGCGCTTGACGGCTTCCTCGGGCAACGGCCCCTTGTCGATGGCCGCGCAGTTCGCGTCGGTGTGCTTGGGGCTGCGCATGCCCACGACGATGCTGGAAACGGCGGGGAAGCTGATGCAGTAGCGGATCGCGGCTTCCGCGAGGTTATCCGCAAATCCTTCGGCCATTAGCCAGTTCATCGCCTGCGTCTTATCATATACGATCTGCTTGCGGTCGTCCTTGAAGTAGCCTTCCAGGAAGCTGCCTTCCGCGAATTTTGAATCCGGCGTGATTTTGCCGCTCAAAGCGCCTTCGTCGAGGGGGCAGCGCGCGATAATGCCCACATTATTTTTCAGGGCCGTGACAAACACGTCCTGCTCCGGCTCCTGCTGGAATATGTTATGCACAACCTGCACGCTGTCCAGACAGCCCTTTTCCATGGAGGGAACGGCGTCGTCTTCCGCGGTATAGGGGAAATTGATGGACGCGCCGAAGAAACGGATTTTCCCCTGCTTCTTCAGCAATTCCACGGCTTCCTTCCACTCGTCCGAATCCGTCCACTCGTTGAGCCATACATGGCACTGCTGAAGATCGATATAGTCGAGATCATAGTTCTTAAGGCTCTTTTCCGTGCACTCGATGATCCAGTCC
>JAEWWD010000106.1 GCA_023396535.1 Bacillota bacterium | reverse complement strand
TCCAGCCCCGCGTCGATGAACGGCTGCGCGTCGAACTCGATCATGACGTCGTGCAGGGGGCTTTTGCTGTAATCCCTGCTCCAGATAAAGCGTGAGCTCCCGTCGGGGGCGGTGATAGACCAGCCGCCGTTTTCTTCATCGGCCTGGGCTCCTCCGGGCACGGTGTTAAGCAGCGCTTCAAACGAGGTAACCGACTCCTGGGCTACGACATCCAGCTTGGCGCAGCCAACAAAGGATAACACGAGCATAACGGCAATACTGAGTAGGAGTATGGGTTTTAAGAACTTCTTCATTATTTCTTCCTCCTTTAGTTAGCGCGCCGGCTTAAACCGCCTGAGGCGCAGGGCGTTTGATACCACGGATACGGAGCTTAGGCTCATCGCCGCCGCCGCGAATATGGGGTTGAGGAGCGGACCGCCGAACAAATGCAGCATGCCCGCCGCGATGGGAATGCCTATGGTGTTGTATCCGAACGCCCAGAACAGGTTCTGCTTGATATTGCGGATTGTCTTCTTGCTCAGTTCCAGCGCTGCCGGCACATCCATCAGGTCGGAATGCATGAGCACGATATCCGCCGATTCCATGGCGACGTCCGTGCCTGAGCCTATGGCCACGCCGATATCCGCCTGGGCGAGCGCAGGCGCGTCGTTGATGCCGTCGCCGACCATCGCCACTTTGCGGCCCTCGGCCTGCAGCTTTTTGACCTCGTTGGATTTATCCTGCGGCAGCACCTCGGCAAGCACGCGGTCTATGCCGACCTGCCTGGCGATGGCCGCCGCCGTCTTGTGATTGTCGCCCGTGATCATGGCGACCTGCACGCCCATCTTGTGCAGGCGTTCTATGGCCGCGCGGCTGCTCTTTTTTACGACGTCCGCTACGGCGACGATGCCGATAAGCCTGCCGTCCGCCGCCACGTACATGGGCGTTTTGCCTTCTTCGGCCAGCGCGTCGGATTTTGCTGCGAGCGCGCCAAGCTCCACGCCGCGCTCCTCCATGAGCTTGCGGTTGCCCGCGAGCACCGCCCGGCTGCCGATTGTCGCCGCGATACCGCGCCCGGTGAGCGCTTCAAAGCCTTCCGCCGCGGGAAGGGACAGCCCCTTTTCCTGCGCGCCGCGCACGATTGCCTGCCCAAGCGGATGCTCGGAGCCCCTTTCGGCCGCCGCGGCTATCTGCAGCAGCTCGTCCGCGCCGGTATCCTCCGCGGGCAGTATATCCGTAACGGCGGGCTTGCCCTCCGTAATCGTGCCCGTCTTGTCGAACACGATGGTGTCGATCTTATGCGCCATCTCCAGCGCCTCGCCGCTTTTGATGAGTATGCCGTATTCCGCGCCCTTGCCCGTGCCCACCATGGTGGCGGTAGGCGTGGCGAGGCCCAGCGCGCAGGGGCAGGCGATTACCAATACCGAAATGAATATGGTCAGCGCGAACTCCACGTTGCGCGTACCGATGTACCACGCCACGCCCGCTATGAGCGCGATGGCGCACACGATGGGCACGAAATAGCCGGATACGATATCCGCCATTTTGGCGATGGGGGCCTTGAAGCCCTGCGCGTCCTCCACCAGTTTGATGATCTGGGCGAGCGCGGTGTCGCTGCCTATCTTTTCGGCCCTAAACTGTATGACGCCTGTGGTGTTGAGCGAGGCGGCGTATACGGCGTCCCCCGCGTTTTTATCGACAGGCATGCTCTCGCCGGTCAGCATGGATTCATCGATGGCGGTATGTCCTCTGAGCACCGTGCCGTCCACGGGGATTTTCGCGCCGGGCTTCACCACGAGTATGTCGCCTATCTCCACTTCGTCGATGGGGATTTCCTTCTCCTCACCGTCCTGCAGCAGTATGGCCGTTTTGGGCGCGAGACCCATCAGCTTTTTGATGGCGTCGCTGGTGCGGCCCTTGGAGACCGTTTCCAAAGTCTTCCCCAGCATGATCAGCGTGATGATGACGCCCGCCGTTTCAAAATACAGCGAGTCCACGGCCTTAAAATTCCCGGAAGCGATTTGCCACACATTGTAGGCGCTGTAGACGAACGCCGCGGTTGTGCCTATGGCAATGAGCGAATCCATGTTGGGGCTTTTCTGCACCAGCGCCTTGAAGCCGATTGTGTAGAACTTATACCCTACCCCGATAACGGGCAGTACCAGCAGCAATTCCACCAACCCATACACGAGCGGATACTGCATGGGATCAAGCAGCCTGGGGAACGGCAGCCGCACGAACGAGATCATGGGCGCCATGGCGATATAGAGAAGCGGCAGCGAGAAAACGGCGGCCACTATGAACTTCGTCCACATGGTGCGGATTTCTTTCTGCTTGCGCGCCCTGTCCTCGTCCGCGGCGTTGGCTTGATCGATTTTGAGCACCTGATAGCCCGCCTTCTCGACGACCTGTTTCATGGCGGATATGCGCACGCGCCGCGGGTCGTAAGTGACAGTCGCCTTTTCGGTGGCGAGGTTGACGCTGGCGCTGATCACGCCGTCCAGCCGTTTGAGCGCCTTTTCCACGCGCTGCGAACAGGCCGCGCAGGTCATGCCGCCGATGGGGATGGTGACGTTGCTGTATTCCGTTTTTTCCTGTGCGGAGTAACCGATCTTCGCGACAGCCTGTGTGATCGCGTCCGGCTGCGGCCCGTTCTCGTCCAGTTCCACAAACAGTTTCTCGCTCGCGAGGTTGACGTTGGCTTCTTTCACGCCGGGCAGTTTGCGCACGGTGCGCTCTATGCGCTGCGCGCAGGCGGCGCAGGTCATGCCTTGGATGTCGAATGTTTTATGCTCCATACGGAACCCTCCGTTTCTCCCTTATTTTGTACGCTTGACGCCAAGTTTCATCCTTGCTATCATTATATCTCTAAGGTACTTTTAATCAAGTACGCACTATTATGTGCTATAGTACCCAAAACGATAGTATGTACAATACCGGAAAGGAGACTGCTTATGGACTGCTGCAACAGCGGTATCCATTGCCCCGTGGATACGACGTTACGCCTGATCGGCGGAAAATATAAAGCGCTGATACTCTGGCATCTGGTGGACGGCGCCATGCGGCACGGCGAGCTGCAAAGGCTCGTTCCGCAGGCCACGCCCAAAATGCTTACCCAGCAATTACGAGAACTGGAAGGCGACAATCTGCTTTCGCGCACGGTGTACCCCGTGGTGCCGCCCAAAGTGGAATACGCGCTGACGGACCTGGGGAAAAGCCTCAGACCCATACTCACCGCCATGTACCATTGGGGCAACGGCTACATGCACGACAACGGCGTGGAGGCGAATTGTTCCATGACGGCACAGGCGCAGGGCGCGCAGCGCAATGAGTAATGATGCAAGCGCTTTGCGCAATGAACAATGGCTGAAGAAATTCCCTTTCGGGAATTTCCTAGAATAATAATAAAGCGGGTTCTATAAAACGAACCCGCTTTTTTACTGTGAAATCATCTTTGAGTCTTTAAGGGCGCCCGGAGGCTTCATTCGCTCGCGGCGGCGTGTACGTCGCGAGCGTAAGCCTTGCCGCGCAAGACTTTCCCTGCAGGAACCGCCGGCCGCACCGATGGTGCAGGCGGTTCCTGAAAACTCGAAAAAGTGCCATTCGGCACTTTTTCGAATAGCTAGGCTGTTTTCCATTTTGAGAACAGCTCTTTGGCCTGCTGGAGCAGATCATACGGAATGGTAATGGAGTCCGCCGTTACGGTCTTCAAATCTTCGGGTATGGGCACGGGATTGCAGCCGCCGCGTGTAACCTCTACTTCGTCCATCGGGAAGCGGTTGCCGCAGTTCTGGCAAACCAGCTCGTCGCCCTCCTGTACGTAATAGCCCCTGCCGGAGTCAAAGCAGACCTGGCAGGTATTGAACGCCGTACGTATGCTGCCGTCCGGCGCTTGTACGGCGATGACTTCCATATCCACACCGTCGGCCTCGACGGGAACGAACAGCGCCTTTTCCGAAACGTCGCCTACAGAAATCACAAGATCCTCACCTTCACTTTGAGCGGCCTCCTGCGTATCAGCGGTCTGCGCGGGCGCGGGCGTCGCTTCGCCTGTTGTGTCGGATGGCGCGTTGGACAGCGAACATCCTGCAAGAGCCGCAAGAAGGATAAGCGTGATCAGCAGGCCTGCCACCGTATAAGGACGGCGCAACGTCTTTTTGTCGGTTTTCTTCATAAAAAACATTTTCTTCTTCTCCTTTAAAGATGATGACTAACCACGGTCATTTTAGCTGGCTTTGCGTCTGCCGCCGGCTCAGTTATCCGCTTTGCTGCGGTTTAACAAAAGCACGCCGATAAGTAGCCCCACGACCGGTAATATGCAGTGCCAGTGGCTCAACAGAAATTCCATGGTTTCCCTTCCTTTCTGTGGATCGTGCCGGCGGCAGGTATGCCCCAGAGGCGTATCGCCTATTGCGGCGCCCGCTCGTCACCCGCAGCAGGAGCCAAGCCCCAATCCCGCGTCGAATTCACTATCCTCTAAATCAGTCGCGGAGTCTGGAGTTTGCGCGGCTATCGCGTCCGGCGCCTGGCCCGCCTCCGTAACGGTGATGGTGGCGCGGATCATGCCCATCCAACAGCTATAGGCGAACTTGCCCGCCTTATCCGGCGTGAATTCCACCACGTTCTCGCCCACCACAAACTTGTGTTCAATGCCGTACGCCGGCAGGATCATGCGGTTGTTGCAGCCGTTGATGCTGCCCTCCGGCGCATCGATGATCCATTTGACGGGTACGCCCGCCTGCACGGCGATATCCGGGTACCTGCCGGAACTCAGCGTGGAACGCACGACCTGCACGCCGCCTTCCATGGCAGTCTGCGTCGTTCCCTGCGCCTGTACGACTGCGGGGCTTTTCGAAGCGGGGGCCGCAAATGCAATGCCCGTGAGGCTAAAGCCCTGCGTCAGCATGGAAAGCCCGAGCACGGCCACCAGCACGGCTCCCGCCGTCATCACGCGGCGGGCAAATCGCTGGCTCAGCAGGGAACTAAGCGCACCCAAGCCAAACATGAGCGGCACGGTGCCCAGGCTGAACAGCAGCATGGAAAGCGCGCCCTTATACGGGCTGCCTGTGGACAGCGCGTAAATCTGCATGGCCTGCAGCGGGCCGCAGGGCATCAGGCCGTTCAAAAGACCGACTACAAGCGGCCCCCTGCCCGCGCCTCGCGCGTGGACTTTGCCCGAAAGCACCGCCGGAATCCGCGGAGTCAGCCTGCGCAGCCACGGGAATATGCCCAGCATATTCAGGCCCATGATGACCATGAACACGCCGGCGATAAGCTTCAATACGCCCTGTGCCGTATTGGAAAACGTAATCGCAGAGCCAAGCGCACCCACGATAAATCCAACGGCGGTATACGAAATTACGCGCCCGAGGTTATAGAGGGCTGAAGGTTTCAGCGATGCATATTTTCCGTCTTGTGTTTGGCCGAGCGTCTGTGTGAGGTTTATTCCGCCGCACATCGCCAGGCAGTGCACGGACGTGACAAGGCCGATGACAAACAGCATGCCGTACGTCATATCCGCCTGCGCCAGCTGACTGGGCGCAAGCAGGTTCAATACGCCGAAATGCTCCAGCACCAGATACAGCGCGGCGATTACGAGCAGCAAGCCCGCGGCGCGGACATAGCCGGATTTCTGCGGGCTGCGTGTATCCGGCAGCACCTCATACCCCAGCCGCTGTACCACGCTCACGATATCCGCATAGGAGAGGATATCCGTATCATACGTGACGGTCGCCGTGCCCGCGCCGTAGCTTACCGCCGCATTCTTAATTCCGGCAGTGTTTTCAAGCTTCTTCTGTATTTTCTGCTGACAGCTCGCGCAGGTCATGCCGCCTATCTTCATGGTTCGCGTCTTCAATGCCACACCGCGTCCTCCTTTCTTTATGGACGCAGTATAGCAGGCGGATGTGTAGAAGTTATGTGTAAAACCAAAATGGTTTTTGTCCGCGATTTTTTAAGCAGCCTTAATCCTTAAAGCTTGCGGGCGTCATATTGTATCGCCGCCCACGGCGGCGACGACTTTTTATTTTATTTAATAGCGGGCGGGCTCCGCCCCCCGCGCCCCCTGGAGTACGTACGTCTGATCCCTGCAGGAAGTTCTCACACAAAATCCACATGAAGTCTACAGATATGGATAAGGGGGAACTTACGTTCCCCCTGAATAGTAATTATCATCGGCTCTTATGCCAAACGGATATCGACAGGATCTTTTTAAAACGCTTTCGAACTATCAGATGAACAGGTTAACGTTGGCTTCTTCCGCGTCGCCTAGGTACGCGGCTACGCCGCCCAGTTCCACGCCGTCGATGAGCTCTTCAGCGCGGATGCCCATGACGTCCATGGACATGGTGCACGCAACGATCTTCACGCCGCTCTTCATGGCCTTCTTGATAAGCTCCTCGAGGGAGTCGACGTTCTTATCCCGCATGACCTTCTTCATCATGGCGGTGCCCATGCCGCCCATGTTCATCTTGGAAAGCTTGAGCTTGTTGACGCCGCGCGGCATCATGCCGCCGAACATCGACTCGATCATAGATTTTTTCACATTCTGCTTTTGGGGCTTGCGCAGCACGTTCAGCCCCCAGAACGTGAAGAACATGGTCACCGGCCTGCCCATGGCGGCCGCGCCGTTGGCGATGATGAAAGAGGCGAGCACGCGGTCGAGATCGCCGCTGAACACGATGAGCGTTTTGCCCTCGGGCAGCTTCGCCGCCGCGCCTGCCTCCTGCTCGGCCACGCCCTTCTGGATATGCGCCACGTAATCGTCGCCCTTGCGTTCCCCGCTCAACAGCGTGTTGCCCGTACGGCGGCACCACGCGCCGACGTCCCGCAAAAATCCTGCGTCGCTCGCGTGCACTTCTATGACCTGGCCTTCTTTTAACTCCTTGACGGTCTCGAACACTTTCATGATGGGGCCGGGGCACTGCAGCCCGCTGCAATCCACCCGCATGGCGGATACGACCTGCGCCTGCTTGGGTTCGGGCGCATCGGAAGCGCCGACCGTGCTTTCCGGCTGTCCGGGCAGCGTCGGCTGCGCTGCGGGGTGATCGTAATGCGTGGCGCGGTAGAAGTTCGAGCCGCCGGGGTATACCAGTACCCGCTCGAACCCGTTCTGTTTGAGTATACGCGCGGCGTTGTATGCGCGCACGCCTATGGCGCAAAACACCACGACTTCCTTATTCTTATCCAGCTCGCCCATGCGGCCGCGCAGCTCGCCCAGAGGCAGAGGATACGCGCCTGGCACCTCGAAAGCGAGGCGCTCCACATCCTCGCGGACGTCCAGCACAAGGCGATCCTGTGCGCCGCCCTGCTCCAGCGCGTCCCACGCGGCGAACGCCGCCTTGCCCGAAAGCACATTCTCCGCCACGAAGCCCGCCATGTTAACGGGGTCCTTCGCAGAAGAATACGGCGGCGCATACGCGAGCTCGAGGGATTTGAGCGCTTCCACCCCGCCGTTGAGACGAATGACGGAGGCGATGACGTCGATGCGCTTATCCACACCCTCGCGCCCCACGATCTGCGCGCCGAATATCTTTTTGCCGTCCATGGAGAACAGCAGCTTTATCATCATGAGCTTCGCGCCCGGGTAATAGCCCGCGTGCGAATTCTGCAACACCACGGCGCTTTCGTAATCCTTGCCCT
Source organism: Bacillota bacterium (assembly GCA_023396535.1). GTDB lineage: Bacteria > Bacillota > Clostridia > Christensenellales > CAG-138 > JAEWWD01. The sequence continues at coordinate 9,277 of JAEWWD010000106.1, read as the reverse complement.
TAGCAAGACCGCGCTTATTGAGCAGCTTTTCATTCGCGCCGGTGCAGGCGGCCGTCAGCTCGAACAACTTTACGACGGAAGTACCCTGCGTACCCTCATACCGCTCGTTCGCGCCGCATATATTATTCGCGCAGATGCGCCCCTGCTTGTTGGCGGGGCCGGCCAGCGGTATCATGGCGCGCCCGCCGTCGATGTAATCCGTGATCTCCACGGCGTCGCCCACGGCGTAGATATCCGGGTCGGAGGTGCGCAGCGTATCGTCCACCACGATGCCGCCGCGCGCGTTGACCGCGAGCCCCGCGTCCTTCGCGAGCTGACCGTTGGGGCGCACGCCTATGGAGAGTATGACGAGTTCCGCGAAAACGCTCTCCCCGCTGTTCAGGCGCACACGCACGCCGTCGGGCTCTTCCTCAAAGGCGGATACACCGTCCTTCAGGCACAGGCGGACGCCGTTCTGCTCGAGATGCTCCTGCAGGGGCTGCGCCATCTCGTAATCAAGCGGGGGCATGACCTGGTCGAGCATTTCGACGATGGTCACCGCGCAGCCCTTCTCGCGCAGGTTTTCGGCCATTTCCAGCCCGATGAAGCCGCCGCCCACCACGATGGCGCTCTTGACGTTGCTTTCCTCGATAAAGCGTTTGACGCGATCGGTATCCGGCACGGTCCACAGCGTCATGACGCGCTTCTGATCGATGCCGGGTATGGGCGGGCGAAGCGGAGAGGAGCCCGGCGCAAGCACCAGCGTATCGTAGCTTTCCACGTAGGTCTCGCCCGTCGCGTGGTTTTTGACCGTAACCTTTTTATTCGCGCGGTCTATGGCCGTAACCTCGTTCTTCACGCGGACGGATACGTTGAATTTCTTCTGCATAGCTTCCGGCGTCTGCAGCAACAATGCGCTGCGCGACTGTATGACGCCGCCCACATGGTAGGGAAGCCCGCAGTTCGCGTAGGAGATATACTCCCCGCGCTCAAACAATACGATTTCCGCCGTTTCGTCCAACCGCCTGAGCCGGGCGGCCGTCGTGGCGCCGCCCGCGACGCCGCCCACGATCAATACTTTTTTGCCCATGATAACGCCTCCCTGTTTTTTGTGAAAGATTTATTGAATATCCGTTTTTTATCCGCGGCGGCTTACGGAGCTTTGAAAAAAGCGCCCCAAAAAGCCGCCAAAATCCATCCGGATGGTTTCAATACCCGGATTTTGCCTTATACTATCTAGAGTAAGCATACTTTGTCAAAAGCTAAACAACCGTGACTTTATCACAGAGTTTAGAAAAACGTTTGTCCTATTCTACACCCGAACGGCACATGCGGGTCAGATTGCCGACAACCCTCCCTTAGGGGGCATGGGAACCGCGATCCCCCATATGGCCGTATATGCAATAGGCTGCGTAACAGGAGGTATTACTATGCCGAAAGTACTCATCATAGGCAACGGCCCCGCGGGCATTTCCGCAGCGCTGTACACGTCCCGCGCAGGGGTCGACACCACCATACTCACCCGCGGAGCGGGCTCGCTGGCAAAAGCGGAAAAGATCGAAAACTACTACGGCTTCGCGGAGCCCGTTTCCGGGCAAGAGCTGCTGGACCGCGGCATCGCGCAGGCCAAGCGGCTGGGCGTGAACTTCGAACCTGCCGAAGTTGTGGATCTTTCTTATAACGGCAGGTTTGTCGTAACCGCCAAATCCGGCTCGTACGAGAGCGACGCCGTTATACTCGCGACCGGCGCGCCGCGCACAGCGCCCAAAATAAAGGGCCTTTCGGATTTTGAGGGTGCGGGCGTGAGCTATTGCGCCATCTGCGACGGCTTTTTCTACCGGGGCAAGGACGTCGCCGTACTGGGCTGCTGCGAATACGCCGCGCACGAAGCGCAGGCGTTGCTGCCGTTAGCGAAAAGCGTAGCGCTCGTCACCAACGGCGAGAAGCCCATCGATAACCTGCCCGAGGGGATCGCCGTCAACACGAAGCGCATCGTTGCGCTCGACGGCGAGGGCCGGCTTTCCGCCATCGCGTTTGAGGACGGCTCGCGTTTGAATGTCGACGGCCTGTTCATCGCGCAAGGCGTGGCCGGCAGCGCAGAGCTCGCGCGCAAAATAGGCGCAGAGACGGTGGGCAACCGTATCGTGGTGGACGAACATATGTCCACCAACATCCCCGGCCTGTTCGCCGCGGGCGACTGCACCGGCGGCATGCTGCAGATATCCAAGGCCGTATGCCAGGGCGCGGAGGCGGGCGCGGAAGCGGTGAAGCTGCTCAGAAACCTGGCCTAGTTTTCGATCCTATCGAATGATATTCGATTTTCTAAAGCCGGGGCGCATGCCGCCCCGGCTTCAATTACGCGACTGGTTAGTGACATTTAATCACAAGTAACTTACTAGGTGATAATGTCACAGAACTTGCTTTCGACGCATGATATCATGGCCCCAACAAAAGGCAATCGCGCCTATTATTTTAACAGGAGGCAGTATCATGGAAGAAATGGTAAACAGAATGCCGCTGATCGGCGACATGGCTCCGAGCTTCACAGCGGTCACCACCCAGGGCGACATCAATTTCCCCGACGATTACAAAGGCAAATGGGTCATACTCTTCTCCCACCCCGCCGATTTCACCCCTGTCTGCACAACCGAGTTCATGACGTTCGCATCCATGGCGGATGAGTTCAAGGCGCTCAATACCGAGCTGGTGGGTCTCTCCGTCGACTCCCTGTACGCCCATATCGCATGGCTGCGCAAGATACAGGAGCTGGAATGGAACGGCAAGAAGCACGTCGAGGTGAAATTCCCCCTCATTGAGGACATCCGCATGGAAGTCGCCAAGAAATACGGCATGATACAGCCCGGCCAGTCCAACACGCAGGCCGTGCGCGCTGTGTTCGTCATCGACCCCGAGGGCAAGATCCGCACCATACTGTACTACCCGCTCTCCACCGGCCGCAACTTCGACGAAATCAAGCGCATCGTGCTGGCGCTGCAGAAAGCGGATAAGGATAAAGTGGCGACCCCCGCCGACTGGAGGCCCGGCCAGGACGTCATCGTACCCACCGCCGGTTCCTGCGGCACCGCCAAGGAGCGCATGGAGAACCAGACCGACGACCAGTACTGCCTCGATTGGTTCATGTGCTTCCGCAGGGAGAAGAAGTAATACATACCGAACAGCCATACTCTTAAGCCTTATGATCATTCCCCCATTGATCATACTGAGCAAAGCGGAAAAGCGGGCGTAACGCCCGCTTTTTCCGCTATCGATCTCCCAACCTGATGAAAATTATTGGTTCCTAAGGCTATGCCTGAATACCAGAGGATCATTTGAGCCATAATGCCCTGATTATGATAAACAGAATCAGGGCCGCAAGTATGACCCAGGCCATGGGTCTGCCGAAGTTAATGGTCCTGCCGATGCCGTTCCTTTTTTCCACAAACAGCGATGGATCGGACGGATTGAAATAAATCCTGCCGAGAATCCATTTGTCATCATCGTCCAGAACTGCGCCCGAAGGCTTTTTCCCTCTTACCATCAGGAAAAACGCCGCGAACAAAACGACGACAAGAAGAATAATGAGTGCGGTGATGATGTCCGTGATCGTCTGCATATTGCGGACAATGCCCAAATAGATCAGTTCGGTCATCAGAAACCTGGTTTCAACCACAAGAGCAACGGCTATGAGGATAAACGATACAAGTTTCCGGAAAGCCGCGTATCCCGGCGCCGCCCCGGGATTGCCTTTGACGGAAGCGGGGGCAATTCGTGAAAGAATCCCGATAACGGACAGAATGGCTGCAATAACGACCTGATTGAAAATAGGGCCCATGATAAGGCTGACAGACTTTGTTTCCCATGCATCCGCAATGCCGTTGAGGCCATAGTGCGTAACCACCTTTTCCGGCAGCCCCGGATAGCGGAAAGCCGCCAGAATAACGGTTACGGCAACCGGCAAAACCAGCAGTAAAAACCAGGCGGCCGGCATCGGCTTGCTTGACTTAGCGTCTCCCACCTCCACCGTGATTTTGTTTCTTACAAGATTTTCGTTTGGAAGCGCCGCTTTCAGCCTTTTCATGCCGCTGTTCGCAAAGGTATACGGCACCATTTCGAGCAGAAGCAAAGCAAAAACGGCTGCCGTACAAAGCCGCGCCAAATTGATTTCGTCAGGGGAAATGAAATCAATCATCAGCAGAAAAATGCCGGCCAATATCAGCGCGATTGCCGTACAGGCAACGATAAAACGTTTCATGATCTTGCGGGCGGGTTCCTGATTCCAGATATCCGTACCGCCGAAAACCACGCCAAAAAGGACATTTTTCCTTGAAAGCCACGGGCGGGCAATCAGAAATACCGCAAGCAGAATATAAATAACCCCATAGCGGGTCAGCAGTTCGTTCATAGATTATTCCCTCCTTTTTCATTATAAAGGCTGTTGATGATTCCGATCAGCCGTTCCCGCCCGATGGACCTTGTAATGGCCTCGGAAACAATGTTTTTTAGCGTTTCCGTAGCCGCTTCCATAAAATCCTTTGAGTCGCGGCCCCCGCCCGCGGATATCACCGTGCCCCGGTTTCGCATTATTTTCACGAATCCGTCGAGCTTCAACATCTGATAAGCTTTGTTGACGGTGTGAAGATTTACGCCAAGCTCGGATGCGAGCGTGCGTACGGGGGGAAGCGTGTCGCCTTCCTTGAGCTTTCCGCTTGCAATGCCTTCGACAACACCGTTTCGTATCTGCAGATAGATTGGTTGCCCGGATTCCAAGTCTACCGTCAATAGCATCTCTTGCTCCTCCATATGCTATTAGTAATAGTTGTTATAGTTGTAATATAACAATATGGAAACGACTTGTCAAGACAAGGCTGTATTCCCTTCTTCGAAACCGTGGTACGAGGGACGCATTACCTGCTCTGCAAACGGACATAAGATTCAAAAAAGTCCGCGAAATGCGGACTTTTCAGATAAATTATGGCAGAGAGAGGGAGGCTGTCGCGATCCGATCGGAATTTCCCCATCCATTGTTCATTGTTCATTTTACATTATTCATTATTTGCCGTCACGCCCGTCCCGGCTTGTACCGCCGGTAGAACGCCTTCAGATCCGCCTTGACGTCCTGCGGCAGGTCCTTCCAGCACGCGCCTCGGATAGCGCCCTCCAGCCCGCACAGGCGCATATAGCAGGCGGACGGGTCCATGGCCAGTATGCGCAGCCAGGCCTCGCGGCTGCCCGCCGACGCAAGCTCCTCCGGCGTATGGATATTAACGTCGGACAACTGCTGCTCCAGTACTTTCCCTATGTTGGGAAGATCGGTCATTGCGGACATACCGGCATCCCCTTCCGTCTTCTATTTGGCGGCTGCGGGGTCGAACGTCCAGCCCCCGTCGCCGTGGTAAATCATGTTTTTGGTCATGCCGCCATCCACCGTAAGGCTTGCGCCGGTAATAAATCCCGCGCGGGAACTGAGCAAGAACAGTACGGCGTCCACGATGTCTTTCGGTTCCCCTACGCGCCCGGCGGGATGCTGCAGCCTGTCCGCCTCCGAATGAACGGCCGTTCCCGAACCGTCTCCCTGGAACGCGGCCGTTTCGATCCAGCCGGGGCAAACGGCGTTGACCCGCGCGCGCCCCGACAGGCTCACCGCCATGGCGTGCGTCAGCGCCAGTATGCCGCCCTTGGCGGCGGAATAGCTTTCGGTATCCGCCTGCGACATATACGCGCGGCTTGACGCGATATTGACGACGGCGGCGCCCGGCCCCAACGAGCCCATGAACAGCCGCGTCAGCTCATAGGGCGCTGCGACGCCCAGCCGCAGCACATAATCGAACTGCTCGAACGTGCAGCCGGACAACAGCCCCCGTCTCGTGACGCAGGCGTTGTTGACAATGCAGTCCACGCGGGAAAAACGGCCGAGTACGGCGCCGGCGAAGGCCGCGAGCGCCGCCTGATCCGCGGCGTCGCCCTGCACGAAAAGCGTGCGCGCGGGATTTTCCGCCGCGACGCGCTCCCCGGCGGACTTATCCGCATCCAGAAAGGCCACATACGCGCCTTCGCGCAGCAATCCCCGCACCAGCGCGCGGCCTATGCCGTTCGCGCCGCCGGTGACGACGCATACCCTATCCTGAAATTCCATATGGCTTCCCTCCACGGCCGAACGGCCGGCCTTTTGAAAAAGTATATCCCGAATACGCCGCGTTGTCCAACCTGCTGATCCGGCAATGCATGCGCTTACACGCTAAAACGTCGTACTGCAATATACCTTTTTCCGTTCGCACCACATTTAACTAGAAGAACGTGCATAAAAATAGCTATGAAATTGCTGTGAAACAGCCGCGGCATAGCTATCACAGCCACAATTTTGCTGAATTTGAGAGCAATATTTAAAAATGTGCGGCGGCGTACAGGTATAACTCTGATTTTGGTGGCAATACTTACAGCATCCAAAGTATGACAGGGGAGAGATCAAGCAATGACTGTTCAGAACCAGCTATACACACAGCAACCCTCCGCCCGTCTGGGTTGGAGCGCCGAAGAGGATGCGCTGTTGTTCGAAGCTGTACGCAGGGCCCGCACAGAGGGCGCGCCGCTCAAGGCCGTTTTCGACGAAGTAGCCGGGCACACCGGGCGCAGACCCAACAGCATCCGTAACTATTACTATGCGAGAGTGAAGCAGGGCGGCGACGCGGGCGCGCAGATATCGCACAATCCGGCGTTCGTCCCGTTCAGCGAGGAAGAGATCAAACAGCTTCTCACCACAGTGCTCGGCGAACAGGCGCGCGGCGTATCCGTACGGGCCTGTACGCTGGAAATGGGCAACGGGGATAACCGTGCCATGCTCCGTTACCAGAACAAGTACCGCTCGCTGCTCAAGAGCAACCCGGCGCTCGTTCGCCGCGTAGTGCAGGAGATGCGCGAGAAAGGGCTCCCCGCATACGACCCGTATGAAAAGGCGATGCCCTCCCGCCGGGCGGGCAGGCCGCGCAAGCAGAGCGGGAGCCTGCTGGACGTAGTCGGCGGCGTTGTCAACCAGCTTGACCGCGTGGAAGGGCTGGACGTATCCGCATTCTTCGAAAGCCTGGGCGCTTTGGCCATATCCGCCGCGAAGGGCGCGGCGGCGCAGCAGCGGCTGCAGGCGCTCAACGGCGGCGAGGACGTATCGCTGTTGATGGAAGAAAATGAAGAATTCAAGGCGCAGCTCGGCAATCTCAAGCAGGAGCTGAACGCGCAGCGAGACAGATTTGCGACGCTGCTCGGGTATTTTAGGCAGCTGATGGACGTCAACCGCGAATTCTTAGGCATGACGTCCGTTACAAAGGTCAGCAGTCTGAGCAATTACATCCGCGAGCTCTCCCGCAATGTCGAGGACTGCGAGAAATGGATGTACGAGGTCGTTCCCATGGCGTAACGCCAGGGATGTGAAAGAGATTACAGCTTCCGCCTAACGGCGGACATAAGGGATAAGGCAAGAAAGTTCGTAAGGTACGAAAAGGCCGCCGCGATATCGGGGCGGCCTTTTCGTATAGTCGCGCGAAATGGGCTGCGCCCATCCCGCGCGAGGACGTCAATGCGGCATTGCCGCATTGACGGGGATATCACGGCCGCCTAAAAACGCTGCGGTGTTTTCCGAGCGGCGGCCGTGCAAGGTGTCAAAGCTGACGCGCATGTCGTCAGCTTTGACGGATTAAAAGCCTCAGGATCGCAAAGTCTTTAAAGTGCGTTAACCGCAAACCGGAATGTTACGGAAATCGTCAGCTTTGACGATTAAAAGCTTAAATATTAACGATCATATCATGTGCTGCAACCACAGACTGATCGACAAGAAAATTTACAAATTACGGAATGGGCAGATAGACTGGCTATACCGCATATGGATAGAATTGGGGCCTGTGCCCCGCCTTGACAGAGAGCGGCGGCGGGTATAGCCTTAAGGTCGCGTTTGTGCCCGCAGGGCCAAACGCATAGCTCCTTGATGAAATCCCGGAAATGTAAGCATTTCCGGGGGCTGTGATGAAATTTTGAACCATGAAGAAGAAGGAGACCGTATGAAACCGCAATTCTTGATTTCGCGCGCGGCGGCTTTGCTGCTGTGCACCGCGCTCCTGTTGCTTTCAGGCTGCGCAGCGCAGGCTTCCAACCCCGCACCGTCGCCCGCCGTCAGCGCCTCCCCCGCCCCCGCAGCCACTGTGGCCACAGATTCGCCGTCGCCCATGCCGCAGGCGGCGGCGTCCCCTTCCCCCGCGTCCGATGAAGCGGCCGTTGAGGCGCTGGTGCAGGCGTTCGGTAAAACGCTGCAAACCGTTTCCCTGCTGGACGAAGCGGGCGTAGCTTCGGCTATGGAGGCCGCCTATGGGCAGTACGTAACGCCGGAACTGCTCAAAGCGTGGCAGGCAAAGCCCGCCCAGGCCCCGGGACGCATGGTTTCCAGCCCCTGGCCGGATCATATCGACGTGTTCAGCGTACAAAAGGAATCGGATACCACATACACTGTGACGGGGCAGATCGCTGAAATCACGAGCGATTCACCCACCGCCGCCGCGCGCCGCGCGATCACGCTGACCGTAGAAAAGCAGCCCGACGGCGCGTTCTTGATCAGCGCCGTTACATTGGGGAATTACGCGGAGAAAGACCCCGTCGTGTACGAAAACAGCGAATACGGGTTCGATTTCTATCTCCCCGCCGATTGGGAAGGGTATACCGTACTCGATGAAACATGGGAAGGCACGCCGATTGACGGCGGCGCAAAACAGACGGGCCCCGAGATCATACTCAGAAGCCCCCAGTGGACGGAAGAAAAGCCGTATCAGGATATTCCCATACTGGTGTTCACGCAGGAACAGTGGGCGCAGGTCGCCGCAGAGAACCTTTCCGTAAGCGCCGCGCCGATACCGCCCACCGTGCTCGGAGTCAACGCGGAGTATGTGTTTGCGTTGCCTGCGCGCTATAATTTCGCGTATCCCGCAGGGTACGAGGAAGTGGAAGAAATTATCGTCTCCCAGCCCCTCTGGCCGGTCGGGTAAACGCTTTAACGCAAAAGGCTGCGCGTATTCCGCACAGCCTTTTTGTGTGTCGATAAAGTGCCGTACCGGCACTTTATCGAGATTCACCGCGCAAGTTATCGCTCGGTTTCCTGCTTCGCAGGAAGCCTGTCGCGCCAACTTGCGCTTCAAGGTGTCATTTTGCGCCGCGCATGTCGCCGCAAAATGACGGATTGAAACTTCCAGTTGAATAATTGTTCCATTTCTGCTAACAGGGTTCTTTGAGAGTCTGAAAGGCTGCGCGTATTCCGCACAGCCTTTTC